>NZ_KV822038.1:43951-58845 GCF_001815805.1 Streptococcus sp. HMSC072D05 | reverse complement strand
GACGTGGTTTGAATTTGATTTTCGAAGAGTCCTTATCAAGACAAAACAGATAAAAATGCTACCTATATTATACCCCATTTAGGGGAGAATAGGTAGCAAGTTTTTTATTCGCTATCGAGCAAGAGTTCTTTTGGTTGTTTTCTAAGGAGATTGCTTGAAGCAAGCGCCATAACGAGAACCACTAGAACCAAAGCAAGGACAAAGACGATGATAAAGTCTGATGTCTGAATGGAAATGTCTAGGCTCGACAAGGTCTTGCTAAAGCCGTCTACTTCTGCACCACCACCAAGGTTAGAAGCTTGAGCAGCCTTACTGGCTTGCTTGGCAACACCTGAAGTGACATTGGCAAGAACAGTATTTCCGATTGCACGGGCTGTGTAGTTGGCTAGGAAGTAAGCAGAAACAAGAGCAGGGATGGCAATCAAGATCGATTCGGTGATGAATTGCCCCAAGATACTTGCCTGCTTGAGACCGATAGAGAGGAGGATTCCCACTTCCTTGCGACGGGCATTGATCCAAAGACTGAGCAAGAGTGCAAGGAGAAGAACTGAGAAGCTCAAGCTACCCCAAAAGAGGAGGTTGGCCATCTTGTACATACCAGAGATGGATTGCTCTAGAGCTGGGTAGTTAGAGGAGCTCTTCACAAGTGTGTAGCTCTTCCAGTTGATACCGCTGATACCATTCAACTCTTTCATGACGTCATCCAAGTTCTTGTCCGCTGTTACAAAGAAGGTTGCGTCCCCATAAATAGCTGTGTCTTCTGTGTATCCATAAAGTTTTGCAGCAGTGTGAATGTCTGTGATAGCTGTGTTTTCATAGAGTTCTTGTGAGTAGGTTACTGCTGACTTATTGTGACCATCAAAGAGTCCCTTGATTGTCACTTCAACTGTTTCTTTGGCCCCTTTTTCATTGTCTGCATCATAGACATTAGAGTCCAATTTGACCTTATCTCCGACTTTCCAACCGTGTTTGGCTGCCAAGTCCTTGTGCATGAGGATCTTGTCCTTGTCGTCGTTGGTTAGGTGCTCACCTTCAACTAGCTTATATGAGCCAGAGACAAACTTGTCTTCTTTAGAGGAGTCATTGACACCTGTAATCATCAAACTGCTTCCAAACCGTTTGGCACGGTCTGCAGTGAGATTTTTCTTGGTTTCTGGCGTTTCAATGAGGTCGTATCCAGTCAAATCTCCGATAACGTTGATGCGTTTAACATAAGACTCGATGGCCTTATTTTCGGTGATTTTTTTGATATCCTCACCCTTAATATTCCCAGAACCACGTGGCGTTCCTTGATTGACGCGACGATTGATTTGCATGGAGAAACTATTGGTGATATTTTTAAAGGTCTCCTGAGAGGCCTTGGCAGTAGCTCCCTTGATCGACAAACCGACCAAACTCAAGCTCGCCATGAGGAGAATAATCAGGAAGATAACAATCGATTTGAAAAACTTCCTTGTAACATAGGCAAATGCGTTGTGTAACATAGGTTCCCTTTCTAGATTTGATTTCATAATTCTATCAAAACAAGCTCATCTTATTTTGTAGTGTTGCGAGTTTCAGTCAGTTTCTTGTCCTTCAATTCAAGTGTAATATCTGACGCTTGTGCCACTTCTTTACTGTGGGTGACGACGATCACACATTTACCTGTTTTCTGGGCAAGTGATTTGAGCAGTTCGATAATATCTCCAGCAGTTTTAGGGTCCAGATTTCCTGTTGGCTCATCAGCTAGAATAACTGGAGCTTCTGAGACTAAACTGCGAGCGATGGCTACACGTTGCTGTTGACCACCTGATAACTGGAGAACGTTCCGCTTGATCTGACTTTCATCCAAACCAAGCTCAAGAAGTGTATCCTTGCTTGCTTTTTTGTTGACCAAGCGGATATTTTCCAGCGGAGAAAGATAATCTATCAAGTTATAATTTTGAAAGACCAGGGAAATATGGTGCATGCGATGGTATGAATACCCCTTGTTCCGAATGTCCTCTCCTTGGAAAAGGATAGAACCTTCAACAGGACTATCTAGACCAGCCAGTAGGGACAAGAGAGTGGATTTTCCTGCTCCTGACTCACCAATGATACTATAAAATTTTCCGGGTTCAAAATTATACTTGATCTGATATAAAACTGCTTCAGCAGTGTTCTTATAACGGTAGGTAACATCTTGCAATTGTAATAAAGTCATGATTTCTCCTTCTTAACTAATAGATGATAAAATTTCTTTCGGCGATTTTCTAAATAGAAATACGAAACAAAGGGCTACAGACAAGCAACCAATCAGGAGCAGAAAGACATAGGATTCTGCAAAGGATAGGAGACTGGTTGATAGACCACTTGCTTTGGCCAGCGTGTCCTGTAAGGTTGCCTGATCTCCACTGGCTAGTACAGTTTGGAGTAGATAGGATGTGATGGCATTTCCAGCGATAAAGGATGGAAGCAAAGCTCCAAGTGATACCAAAACTACCTCTAAACAGAACTGGAGGAAGATCGAACTCTTGCCTTTTCCAAGTGCCAGAAGAATCCCCACTTCGTAGACCCTTTCTCTCAACCAGAGAGACAATACCAAAATTAAGGCTCCTGCTCCAGCTATCAACATCCCATAAAGAAAGATGGTCAGGAAGGTTTGGAAGGTTGCCACTGAGTCTTTGATTTGTTCAAAGGCCTTGTTTTCCTTCTCAACTTGGTAGCCTTGACTTTCTAAAGCCAAGTTTTCTACCTGCTTCATGAGTCCTTCCATTTCCTTAGGATTTTCTACATAGAAGCGCGCTGCACTGACTTGCGGTTCACTATTTCCCAGAAGCGTTTGGCTGCTTTCATAGTCTGTAAAGACCTGGTTTTCACTGAAATCGGAAGACAAGCCTGTGAACTTTTCTTGTTTTTTACCAGAAAAGATGCCGACAATTTCAAACTCTACTGTTTGCCCTTTTCCAGCTTCGGATTGACCAGCATCCAAGCGAATCTTGTCGTGAAGCGAAAGACCGTTCTTCTTGGCCAACTCTTCGTGGATAAGGATTTTCTTGGAATCCCCTTTTTGAAGGTGTCGCCCTTCTTTTATATTGAAAGCCGAACTGGTAAAAGTGACATCCTTGGATGAATCTTCAAGAGCCGTTAAGCTAACCAAGTTCTTGTCTGCAGCTGACAAATCATCACGTTCTACGCTCTGCTCACCACTCACCGCTTCCTTGTCTTTCAGTTTTGCGACCGTCTCAAGTTCAGGAGAGACATTTTCCAGTCCCTTAATCTTGCTCACGGATGCTAGGTCCGACAACTTGAAGGTCTGTCCATTTTCTATCTTTTTGATAGAAAAAGATGTGTTGAGTGATTTGTAAAGATTGCTTTCTACTGTTTTGTTGGACTTCATCAGAGTCAAACAGGCTGAAATTCCTGCTAAAAGGACAAATAAAATCAGAAATAAAATAAAACTTCTCAGTCGTTTTCTGCTGACATAAGCCCAAGCTCTTTGGATTGGATTCATTTGTCACCTCCATGTTTGTAAGACTATTATAAAATCCAAATATGAAATGTTTATGAAATCAAAAATTTTTTTTGATTTATTTTTTGAAAAAACAAAAAAGCTAGCAAACGCTAACTTTTCTTCATATATAAGGATAAATAGTACCAATCAAAAATCTACTTCATTTTAAAAATGATAGTCACATCTTTCTGATTAGTATTTTTCCATTTCCTAAGTTCTTCATTTTCTGACTAGTGTTTGAGGATATTCTTGATAGAATGAAATAGTGAACTCAGTTTAAATGTTCTGATACAATGAACTGTTCTTGATGCCAATATTTTTCTATACACGAAACGTAGCCTCTAGTCTTCTTTGTAAAAACAAAAAGAGCTAGCCAAAGCTAACTCTTACCCTATGCGGAGAGAGGGACTTGAACCCTCACGACCTAAAGCGGTCACAGGATCCTTAGTCCTGCGCGTCTGCCAATTCCGCCATCCCCGCGTCGATTACTTTACTAGTATATCAACTTTCAAAATCTTTGTCAACACTTTTTTCAGATTTTTTTCATTTTTCCAACCGGCTTATAGTTCAATTTCAGCAAGGTTTTCATCCAGTAATTTTGCTCCCAATGTGTTCTTAAAATGCCCAAGAGCAAACAGATGATTTTCTGGCCAAATAGAGGCAACCGCAGGTTTGACAACTTCAATGTCATAACCTAAATTGTAGGCATCAATAGCCGTATGAAGGACACAAATGTCAGTCAATACACCGGTCAAAATGACCGTATCTACCCGACGTTCCCGCAAACGGATATCTAAGTCCGTTCCTGAAAATGCTGAATAGTGACGTTTGTCCATCCAAAAGACGCGACTATCCGCCTCATGCTCAGCATAAAAGTCAGCTAGGGGGCCATAAAGGTTACGACCACTAGTTCCGATGATGTTGTGTGGTGGAAAGAGCTTGCTTTCTGGGTGGAATGTATCCTTCTCTTCATGAGCATCAATGGTAAAAAAGACATAGTCTCCACGATCAAAAGCTAATCTGGTTGCCTGATCAATGGCTTTTGATATTGCTTGAGCGGGAGCGCCAGCAGTTAGCTTTCCATGGTCTGCTACGAAATCCTCTGTATAGTCAATCGAGATTAAAGCTTTTGCCATTAGTAGTCCCTCTTTTTCACTTCCTCAAAAATATCACTAATTAGAACTTTGAGATAAGTCCCCTTCATTCCTAATGAGCGACTCTCAATAATTCCCGCTGACTCCAGTTTACGAAGCGCATTGACAATCACTGAGCGTGTAATGCCAATACGGTCTGCAATAACAGACGCAGTCAGCTGCCCTTCATTTCCATCCAATTCAGCTAAAATAGCTGATACGGCACGAAGTTCTGAATAGGAAAGGGTGTTGACCGCCATGGTAACAGCCGTACGACGGCGAATATTTTTCTCATCTTCTTCACGTTGAAAGTTCAATAGTTGAATTCCCACAACCGTGCTCGCAATCTCGACAAGAATCAAATCTTCATCTTCAAATTTCTTATCATTGCGCCAAATGATTAACGAACCTAGGCGAATCCCTGATACATGAATCGGAGCAATAGTTGTCAACCCATCTGGAAAGTCCGCACGGCTCTCCACAGGGAAAATGGTCAAATCATGTTCAACAGGAAGATTTGCTTCCGTATCATAAATCATGTTCGCCCCTTGTACATAGACCTCAGGGAAGGTTTTGGTTTGGAAGAATTGTTCTACACGGTCATTATTGGTCTTATAACGCATAAAGTAGCCCAAGAGACGTCCCTTGTTATTCACAATACAAGCGTTACAGTCAATAATATCAGCTAACTGGCGTGTGATCGCATTGTAAGGAAGTTCATCTTGGAGTTGCTCCTCAGAGCGCTTTAGAATAGACGTGATTTTTCTTGTTTTTTCTAATAAATGTGCCATTTTTTACCTCGCATATAATCGCTTCCATTATAACATAGAAAAGTCTTTATTTCAATAATTATCTGAAAATTGCTTATTTAATTGCAATTTTGAACAGCAAAAATATTTTAGAAAAAAAAGCGATTTTTTTATTGACATCCTATTTTATTTTTGATATTATAACATTATAAGAAGATGACATGATAAATCCCTTTCCGTTTCACCTATCCTTTACTATCACCATCTTCTTTTACTATCGGTCTCCTTATATATAAAAGCGATTCACACTGTGAATCGCTTTTTTCTATTTGTCTCCTTTGTTACGAATAACAAAGCCGGTCTTCTTTTCGCTTGAAGTGTTGCGAGGTTTTTTATTGTCTTTATTACGGTAACGTCTGTCTTTATCAAAACGATCGTTCCCACGACTGCCTTTTTTGAAATCATCACGGCGACCATTGCCGCGGCGATCACGGTCTCGACGGTCGTCCCCACGACGGCCTCCACGACCTCCCTTAGCTTTTCCACCGAATCCATTACCTGATGGTTTAAATGGCAGTGGTTTTTCACGCGCAATCTCCACTTCAGGAAGGCTGTCTGGATCTTGGACTGTCAGACTCAAGATATACATAGCCAATTCTTCTGGACTAAATTCTGCAGCTAACTTACGAGCATCTTTAGCAAATTTCTCAAAGTTCCCACGAATGGCTTCGTCTGCGAAGTCTCGTTCGATTTTCTTGAGCGCTACTTGTTTCTTAGCTTGGAAGGCTTCTTCTGCTGTCGCTGGTTTCAAGCCTTTCATGCGTTTCTTAGTCAAGGTTTCGATGATTTGAAGGTAGCCCATTTCATTTGGTGCTACGAAAGTAATAGATTGACCTGACTTACCAGCACGACCTGTACGACCGATACGGTGAACATAACTTTCAGGATCTTGTGGAATATCGTAGTTGTAGACATGGGTCACACCTGAGATATCCAAACCACGTGCTGCAACGTCTGTCGCAACTAGAACATCAAGATTCCCATTTTTGAAATCACGAAGGACACGAAGACGTTTGTTCTGGTCTAAGTCACCATGAATCCCTTCTGCACGGAAGCCACGGATTTTAAGTCCACGAGTCAATTCATCTACACGGCGTTTGGTACGACCAAATACGATAGCAAGCTCTGGTTGTTCCACATCCATAAGACGTGTCATGGTATCAAATTTCTCTTGTTCCTTGACACGGATATAGTACTGATCTACCAATTCTGTTGTCAATTCCTTGGCAGCAATCTTGACATGCTCAGGGTCTTTCATAAACTGAACACCGATACGTTTGATAGCATCTGGCATGGTTGCTGAAAAGAGCAAGGTTTGACGATTTTCAGGGACACGGGAAATGATGGCTTCAATGTCTTCAAGGAAGCCCATGTTGAGCATTTCGTCCGCTTCGTCAAGAATCAGAGTTTCAATATCTTGTAATTTCAAGGCCTTGCGTTTAATCAAGTCCAAGAGACGGCCTGGTGTTCCTACCACGATGTGGGCACCAGATTTAAGAGCTTTGATTTGTTTTTCAATGCTGGAACCACCGTAAACTGAGCGAACTTTCACTCCCTTGCTACGGCCAAAACGGAAGAGTTCCTCTTGACTTTGGACAGCGAGTTCACGAGTTGGAGCGATAACCAAGGCTTGGATGGTCGCTTCTTCTGTACGGATTTTTTCAAGGGTTGGCAAGCCAAAGGCTGCAGTTTTTCCTGTACCTGTCTGAGCTTGACCAATAACGTCTTTTCCTTCGAGAGCCAAGGGAATGGTCTGTTCTTGGATGGGACTGGCTTCTACAAATCCAGCTTTTTCAATCTCTGCTAGCAATTCAGCAGACAAGTTAAATTCATTAAATTTCACGTTATTCTTCTTTCTAAAGGTGGTGCGAAGCCACCCTATAGGGCTTTAGTTTATACTTTTCTTTTCATGACGTATCTTCTACAAAAAAGAGATACCGTGTTGCTTCTTTTCCACGAAAGAAAAGTACTGGTTTCTTTGCAACCTATCTAGTATAACACAAGAGAGAAGCAAAAGATAGCCCAATTTCTCTAGAAAATCATGTAAGCGATTTTCTAGCAGTAAAGTAGCCCGAAACTGGTTTTTCAAAGGATTTGAAGGGAGCATTTCAAACTCACTCCATTTCCCGTAGCAGAATTGTGCAAAAGTTTTTTTCTTGTGCTAGAATGAAATGCGAATAGGAGGACTATAAATGTTAACTTATGATTTAATCGTTATCGGATTTGGTAAGGCAGGGAAAACACTGGCTGGTAAACTAGCTTCAGCTGGTAAAAAAGTTGCCCTTATCGAACGTAGTAAGGCTATGTACGGCGGAACTTGTATCAACATTGGTTGTATCCCAACTAAAACTTTGCTAGTTGCTGCTGAGAAAGATTTGTCTTTTGAAGAAGTCATTGCTACCAAAAATACTATCATTAGTCGCCTCAATGGTAAAAACTATGCGACTGTTGCTGGTACAGGTGTGGATATCTTTGATGCGGAAGCTCACTTCCTTTCAAACAAAGTCATCGAAATCCAAGCTGGTGATGAAAAACAAGAACTGACTGCTGAAACTATCGTTATCAATACCGGTGCCGTTTCAAACGTCTTGCCAATCCCTGGACTTGCTACAAGTAAGAATGTCTTTGACTCGACTGGTATTCAAAACTTGGACAAATTGCCTGAAAAACTTGGTGTCCTTGGTGGCGGAAATATCGGTCTTGAATTTGCAGGACTCTACAACAAACTTGGAAGCAAGGTTACAGTCCTAGATGCCTTGGATACTTTCCTTCCTCGTGCAGAACCATCCATCGCAGCTCTTGCTAAACAATACATGGAAGAAGACGGTATTGAATTGCTTCAAAACATCCGTACTACTGAAATCAAAAACGACGGTGACCAAGTCCTTGTCGTAACTGAAAACGAAACGTACCGTTTCGATGCCCTTCTCTACGCAACCGGACGTAAACCAAACGTTGAACCACTTCAACTTGAGAATACCGATATTGAACTAACAGAGCGTGGTGCTATCAAAGTAGACAAACATTGTCAAACAAACGTTCCTGGTGTCTTTGCAGTCGGAGACGTCAACGGTGGACCTCAATTTACCTACATTTCACTTGATGACTTCCGCGTTGTCTACAGCTACCTTGCTGGAGATGGTAGCTACACTCTTGAAGACCGTCTCAATGTACCAAACACCATGTTCATCACACCTGCACTTTCTCAAGTTGGCTTGACTGAAAGCCAAGCAGCAGATTTGAAACTTCCATATGCAGTGAAGGAAATCCTTGTTGCAGCAATGCCTCGTGGTCACGTAAATGGAGACCTTCGCGGAGCCTTCAAAGCTGTTGTCAATACTGAAACAAAAGAAATTCTTGGAGCAACTATCTTCTCAGAAGGTTCTCAAGAAATCATCAACATCATCACTGTTGCCATGGACAACAAAATCCCTTATACTTACTTCACAAAACAAATCTTCACTCACCCAACTTTGGCTGAGAACTTGAATGACTTGTTTGCGATTTAAGTTGAGACTGATTTGTTAGCTAACAGCCCTCTTTGGGCTGTTTTTGTTTCTGCGAAATCTCAAAACTGTCTTTTCCCTCTTTTATGATATAATAGAAACATGAAATTAAAAACTACTTTGGGCCTCCTTGCTGGGCGTTCTTCTCACTTCATCTTGAGCCGTCTTGGCCGTGGAAGCACGCTCCCAGGAAAACTCGCCCTTCAATTTGATAAAGATATTTTACAAAATTTAGCTAAGAACTACGAGATTGTCGTGGTCACTGGAACCAATGGAAAAACCCTGACAACTGCCCTCACTGTCGGCATTTTAAAAGAGGTCTATGGTCAGGTTCTGACCAATCCTAGCGGTGCCAATATGATTACAGGGATTACAACAACCTTCCTAACAGCCAAATCTTCTAAAACTGGGAAAAACATTGCCGTCCTCGAAATCGACGAAGCCAGTCTTTCTCGTATCTGTGACTATATCCAGCCTAGCCTTTTTGTCATCACTAACATTTTCCGTGACCAGATGGACCGCTACGGTGAGATTTACACAACTTATAACATGATTTTGGATGCCATCCGTAAGGTGCCTACGGCTACTGTTCTCCTCAATGGTGACAGTCCGCTTTTCTACAAGCCAGCTATTCCAAATCCTGTAGAGTATTTTGGTTTTGACTTGGAAAAAGGGCCAGCCCAACTGGCTCACTACAATACCGAAGGAATCCTCTGCCCTGACTGTCAAGGCATCCTCAAATATGAGCACAATACCTATGCCAACTTGGGTGCCTATATCTGTGAAAATTGTGGTTGCAAACGACCTGACTTGGACTACCGTCTGACAGACTTGGTTGAGTTGACCAACAATCGCTCTCGTTTTGTCATTGACGGACAAGAATACGGAATCCAAATCGGTGGACTTTACAACATCTACAATGCCCTTGCTGCGGTCGCTATTGCCCGTTTCCTCGGGGCTGATTCACAACTCATCAAGCAAGGATTTGATAAGAGCCGTGCTGTCTTTGGACGCCAGGAAACCTTCCATATCGGCGACAAGGAATGTACTCTCGTCTTGATTAAGAATCCAGTCGGTGCAACTCAGGCTATCGAGATGATCAAACTAGCTCCTTATCCATTTAGCCTATCTGTCCTTCTCAACGCCAACTATGCTGATGGGATTGATACTAGCTGGATTTGGGATGCTGACTTTGAACAAATCACTGACATGGACATTCCAGAAATAAACGCTGGCGGTGTTCGTCATTCTGAAATCGCACGTCGTCTACGAGTGACAGGCTATCCAGCTGAGAAAATCACTGAAACAAGCAATCTAGAGCAAGTTCTCAAGACCATTGAGAACCAAGACTGCAAGCATGCCTATATCCTGGCTACCTATACTGCTATGCTGGAATTCCGTGAACTGCTGGCTAGTCGTCAGATTGTTAGAAAGGAGATGAACTGATGGTTTATACTTCACTTTCCTCAAAAGCTAGCAACTACCCTTATCAGCTCAACATCGCCCACCTCTATGGAAACCTCATGAATACCTACGGGGACAATGGAAACATCCTCATGCTCAAGTATGTGGCTGAAAAACTGGGGGCACATGTGACGGTTGACATCGTTTCTCTCCATGATGACTTTGACGAAAATCACTACGATATCGCCTTTTTCGGTGGCGGCCAAGACTTTGAACAAAGCATCATCGCAGGCGACCTTCCTGCTAAAAAAGAGAGCATTGACAACTACATCCAAAACGACGGAGTGGTTCTCGCTATCTGCGGTGGTTTCCAACTATTGGGTCAATATTATGTTGAAGCTTCAGGGAAACGCATCGAAGGGCTAGGGGTCATGGGCCACTATACCCTCAACCAAACCAATAACCGCTTTATCGGTGACATCAAAATTCACAATGAAGATTTTGATGAAACCTACTATGGCTTTGAAAATCACCAGGGACGTACCTTCCTCTCAGATGACCAAAAACCGCTGGGACAGGTGGTCTATGGAAATGGAAATAACGAAGAAAAAATCGGCGAAGGGGTTCATTATAAGAATGTCTTTGGTTCCTACTTCCACGGACCTATCCTCTCTCGCAATGCCAATCTAGCTTATCGCCTGGTTACTACTGCCCTCCGGAAAAAATACGGTCAGGACATCCAACTCCCTGCTTATGAGGACATTCTCAGTCAAGAAATCGCTGAAGAATACAGCGACGTGAAAAGCAAGGCTGACTTTTCTTAAACTAAGGAAAATTAGATAAAAGAACTCCGCTATCCTTTCGGAGTTCTTTTTGCCTGTTCTTTTACCCTTCTCCCTTGCATTTTCTCTCATTTTTTGCCAAAATAGAGGGGTAGAAAGAAGGTAGCATATGTCTAAATTACAACAAATCCTAACATATCTTGAATCAGAAAAACTAGACGTCGCTGTCGTATCTGACCCCGTCACTATCAATTACCTCACTGGCTTTTACAGTGATCCCCATGAACGCCAAATGTTCCTCTTTGTTTTAGCGGATCAGGAACCTCTCCTCTTTGTCCCAGCCCTTGAGGTTGAGCGTGCAAGCAGCACTGTCTCTTTCCCAGTTGTGGGCTATGTGGATTCTGAAAATCCATGGCAAAAAATCAAAAACGCTTTGCCTCAACTTGACTTCAAACGTGTCGCTGTTGAGTTTGACAATCTCATCTTGACCAAATACCATGGTTTGAAAACAGTTTTTGAAACTGCTGAGTTTGAAAACCTCACTCCTCGCATCCAACGCATGCGCCTCATCAAATCAGCTGACGAAGTGCAAAAAATGATGGTTGCAGGTATCTATGCTGATAAGGCTGTTAAGGTTGGTTTTGACAATATTTCTCTTGATAAGACAGAGACAGATATCATTGCCCAAATCGACTTTGCCATGAAACGTGAAGGCTATGAAATGAGTTTTGATACCATGGTCTTGACTGGCGATAACGCTGCAAATCCGCACGGAATTCCTGGTGCAAACAAGGTCGAAAAAGACGCCCTTCTCCTCTTTGACCTCGGTGTCATGGTCAATGGCTACGCATCAGATATGACTCGTACGGTCGCTGTCGGTAAACCAGATCAATTCAAAAAAGATATCTACAACTTGACTCTGGAAGCCCAACAAGCTGCTCTTGACTTTATCAAGCCAGGTGTGACTGCACATGAAGTTGATCGCGCTGCTCGCGAAGTCATTGAAAAAGCTGGTTACGGAGAGTACTTCAACCACCGTCTCGGTCACGGTATCGGTATGGATGTCCACGAATTCCCTTCTATCATGGAAGGAAACGACATGGTCATCGAAGAAGGCATGTGCTTCTCTGTTGAACCAGGTATCTATATCCCTGGTAAAGTCGGCGTTCGTATCGAAGACTGTGGTGTTGTTACCAAGGATGGCTTTGACCTCTTTACAAGCACCAGCAAAGATTTGCTTTATTTTGATTAAACCTAGATAAGCAAAAAGTCAGCTATTGAAGCTGACTTTTTTATTTTATCTTCTTGACACTCTGAAAGACTACAAATCCCACAACCATTCCCAAGGTATTTTGTAGGAAGTTTGGAAGGATTTCTGGCAAGGCTGCTGACCAGCCATTCATTAGAGTTGAGCCCAGAGCGTAGCCACTTACCATGACGATAGTAGCCAAGACAAGGCCTAGCCATTGCCATTTCCCTTTAAAACCTGCAAAAAATCCTTGCAAGCCATGGTTTACCAAGCTAAAGAACATCCACTGTGGAAAGCCTGATAAAAGGTCAAGCAGAAAAGCTGCTAGTCCTCCAACGACGGCCCCTTCTTTACTGCCAAAGTAAAAGGCAGTAAAGAAAATACCTGCATCCAAGAGAGTCAATATTCCTGTTGGCGTTCCAATTTTCAAGTAATAGCCTAGGACCACAGAAAGGGCGGTTAAGAGGGATACAAGGGCGATTTTAGTTGTTTTGGTTTGCTTCATATTGTCTTACTCCATATTGATCTGCTTGTGCAATAGCACGGTAAACGAAAGCTTTCGAGCTCTCTACTGCTGGTAAAAGTTCATCCCCTTTAACCAAGTGACTGGCGATGCTTGAGGCAAAGGTACATCCTGCACCCGCATTTTGGCCTTGAATGACTGGGTTTTCTAGAACAGTGAAAGTTTGTCCATCATAAAAGACATCCACTGCCTTGTCCTGACTGAGGCGATTGCCTCCCTTGATAATAACTGCTGGCGCTCCTAAATCATGCAATTTCTGCGCTACAGCTTTCATGTCTTCCAATGTTTTAATTTCCTGACCAGCCAATAATTCTGCTTCAGGAAGATTTGGCGTAATCACACTGACATGAGGGAAAAAGCGAATCAACTCTTGACAGAGTTCACTAACAGCTACATCGTGCGTTTCCTTGCAGACCAAAACGGGGTCCAATACCACAGGCACTCCTGGACGTTGCTTGATAAAGTCCAAGGCCTTCTCAGCCACACTGACAGTAGGAAGAAGGCCAATCTTAATTCCTGCAAACTCGACATCACGTAAGCTATCCAATTCATGTTGAAAAATGGCATCGTCAGTTGGAAAGACTTCAAAGCCCTTTTCGGTCAAGGCCGTCAAACAAGTCACTGCTACAAAGCCATGCAGACCATTTAAGGTATAGGTAGCCAAATCAGCTGATAAACCACCACCACTAAAAATATCATTCCCAGAAAGGGCTAAAATACGATTATTCTTCATAACGAATCTCCTTTAAATACAAGCCATTCGGTGCAGCCGTTGGACCTGCAAGTTTTCTGTCCTTCTTCTCCAAAATCAAGTCAATCTGCTCAACTGGCATTCGATTATTTCCTATTTTGAGCAGCGTCCCCACCATATTGCGAATCTGCTTATACAAGAAACCATTTCCTGAAAAGGTAAAGGTCAAAAATTGGCCTGTCTCATCAACACTAAGGCTGGCTTCTGTAATAGTCCGAACCTTGTCCTCTACACTGGTTCCAGATGCTGTAAACCCAGTAAAATCATGGGTTCCCTCTAATTTCTTGACAGCTATCTGCATTCGCTCCACATCGAGGGGATAGGGAAAGTGAGTAGCATAGTGACGGCGCATCGGATTTTTAGGACGCCCCCTATCCACGATAAACTCATATGTCTTGCTATGTTTTGCATAACGGCAATGAAAATCATCCGCCACAAGCTTAATTGAAATCACATCGATATCTTCTGGTGACTGGGTATCCAGAGCAAAACGGAGTTTTTCCACATCCATCTGATAGGGCAGATCAAAATGAATAACCTGTCCCAGAGCATGGACCCCACTATCCGTCCTACCAGCACCATGAACAGTGATGGCTTGCCCCTTATTGAGTCTCATTAAGGTTTTTTCGATTTCCTCTTGAACGCTCCGCGCATGAGGCTGGCGCTGAAAACCAGAAAAGGCATAACCATCATAGGAAATGATTGCTTTATATCTTGTCATAACTTCTATTTTATCAGGAAATAAAAGTGTAAACAAGTTTAAAAACCAATAATTGTCTGGGTACAAAATTCCCAAAAATAAAAACTTAGGAAACCAATCCTAAGCTCTCTTTTGAAGTGCGTACATAACAAAGATAGAAGTGACAATCAACCAACATCCTAAAATGGTGAAGACCAACATACCGTTTTGAGTCACCAAGCCAATCGCACCAAGAATAAAAGGTGTCGTAAAGGCCCCAAAGCTACATCCTAGCACTGCAAAAGATGTTGCCTGATTAAGGAGCTTGGCTGGTATTCTTTCAGAAAGAAGCTGAAAGACAGTGGTCAAGGCCACACTGTAGGAAAAACCTGCCACAACACTTCCAACTACCATCACACCCAATGACGGAGACAAGGCAATCACAATCTGCCCCAATCCAAAGGTGATACCCGACCAAAGGAGCAACCTTTCTTTAAACAGAGAGATAAAGAAAGAAAAACTCACACCTGCCAAGATACCAATCAACTGCATGATACTTAAAACCAAGCTCGATAACTGGGCATCC
>NZ_KV822038.1:5819-43851 GCF_001815805.1 Streptococcus sp. HMSC072D05 | reverse complement strand
CTAGACCTCTTTCCACCATCAGACTAGGAATACGAATGGTGATAGCTGTATTGGTGCAGACAACTACTGCTGCTTCGACAGCCAATAGAAAAATTAAGCCTTTCATCTGTCCTGTCAAACGAGTCGTTTCGGTCTCTTTTCTCTTTGTTTCTTTCTTTTCTTTCCCATAAGGGACAAAGAGCAGATAAAGGATCAATACTAAAAACCCCGCACTGTAGGCCAAGAAGGTCACTGTCCATCCCAAGGATAAGAGTTGACCTACAACTAGAGTCAAAATCGATGCCCCGACAACTTCTGCTGATCCGCGAAGACCCAACATCTGGATCCGTGTCTTTCCATGATAGCGTTCACTGATGATGGAAATGGCCTTGGCATTGATCATCCCAACACCCAAGCCAAATAAAATCCGCATCGCAAAGACAAAGTTGTACTCCTGATACCAGAAAGGGGCTGTCCCACCGATAGAAAGGATGAGAAGTCCCAGACTAATCTGAAGTCTCTCAGGAAACAACCGCTCCAAAAACCCATTTAAAACCAGCATGATCATAATTCCAAAAGAAGGGAGACTGACCAGGAGCTCGATTTGTTCCTTGGGGTAGCCTTGATAGTAGTCAAACATGGCTGGCAGAGCACTTGAGATGGAAAAGGAGGTAATCAAAACGAGGGAGAGGGCCAAAATACTAGCCCGTTCTAAATATTGTTTCATGAATTTTCTTTCTGTATATTTCTCACTGTTTATCCTTTTAAAAGGAAGATGGCAAGAAAAGAAGGAGCCCGATTGAACTAGAGACTCCGTCCTAACTTTCCTAATAGGAAGACTATTTTCGCTTGATTTGCTTGATCAGATAGAAGATGAAGCCTGCAACCATATAGGCCGCAAAAATGATCAAACACCATTTGATAACCACGTCCCAACCCTTGTTCACATTTAAAAAGAAATATGGGAAGGGATTGTCCTTGGAATTCGGAATATTGAGTTTTAAGACCAGGCCGTTAAACAAGGCAAAAATCATATAAACCAAGGGCAAGATGGTCCATAAGACTGGATCCCAGATCTTGTATTGACCCCGTTTATCAAAGAAGAGGGTGTCAGCTAAAAACCAGAGTGGAACGATATAGTGGCAAAGGAAATTTTCCACACGGTAAAAGTCTGTCGCAATCGGAGCAAGCATAAAATGGTAAATCACACAGGTAATCATGATACTCATGGTAACACCACCCTTGAGACGAAGCAAGGTCGGACTTTGCCAATTTTCACCTGAACGGCTCATCACACGGAGCAGATAACCCGTGAAAATCGTTACCAAAAGATTGGACAACACTGTATAGTAAAGGAGCATACCAAAGCCACCGTGTTTGGTAATCTCCAAATAAACTCCTGTAAATGCCGCTAAGAACAAGAGGACACGACTATAAAAGATAAATTTATAATTCAGTTTCATGGCTAGATTTTCTTAACAAATTCTGACTTGAGTTTCATAGCTCCAAAACCATCAATCTTACAGTCGATGTTGTGGTCACCTTCTACGATACGGATATTTTTAACGCGAGTTCCTTGTTTCAAATCCTTTGGCGCACCTTTTACTTTCAAGTCTTTGATAAGGGTTACAGTATCGCCGTCAGCCAATTTATTTCCATTGGCATCGATAGCAACAACACCTTCTTCTACTTCTGCAACTTCTGCAGGATTCCACTCATAGGCACACTCTGGGCAGACCAAGAGACTTCCGTCTTCGTAGATATATTCTGAATTACATTTTGGGCAATTTGGTAAGTTGTTCATAAGTCCTCCTTAAACTAACAATTATTCTTTAAAATTCATATGTTATTGAACAGCAACTATTATACCGTAAAATCCTACTTTTGACAATGTGTCCTAAGTCCAGCAGACAAAAAAATCATGCAACTTTTTACAGTTACATGACTTTTAAAAGATGATTGATCATGGGCACTTATCAAGCGCCTCATGATAAAAGGGGTAGCAACTATATTTTACAAACCAGGAGCTTGTCCAAGTTCTGCTGTAAGCATCCAAACTGTTTTCTCAAGTTCAGCCTTAGCCCCAACAAAGATATCGTTTGTAACATCATCACCTTCTTCGTCAGTTACATCCAAAGCTTTTTGGAAAAGAGCGATGAGGTAGCGATAAATTGCTAGAACACGTTCCAAGCTTTCTTCAACGTTACGGAATTCTCCTTCTTCTTCTTCGATTTCACTGTGTTGAAGGAATTCTGTCAAAGTTGAATAAGGTTTTCCACCAAGAGTAATCAAACGTTCACTGATTTCGTCAAGATAGCTATCAAGACTGTCCATGTATTCATCCATTTTTGGATGCCATACGAGGAAGCCACGACCACGCATATACCAGTGAACTTGGTGAAGGGCAATGTGAGCCACATACAAGTCCGCTACTGCTTGGTTCAATACTTCCTTTGTTTTTGCCAATGCTACTGGCGCTGTTTTAGATAATGTTGTTACGTCTTTTACTGCTTCTTTTTTCAATTCAACCATATTGATCACCTCATAATATTATTTTTGCAACCATATTTATTGATTACTATCTCAGTATACTACTCCTAGTAGACAAAAGCAAGAAAATTAACCCATATTAAAAAAGTTGTAATTGACTGATAATTTAAGAAAAATATACAGTCTTTAAAAAAAAGACAGTCTTAGCAGACTGTCTGGAATAACTGAGATTATTTTACAAAATCAAGCAATGCCAAGAAGCTTTCAGCTTCAAGTGACGCACCACCAACAAGGGCACCGTCAACGTCTGGGCAAGCCATGTATGAAGCAACGTTTTCAGGTTTAACAGAACCACCGTATTGAACACGAACTTTGTCCGCAACTTCTTGACCAAAGTCTGCAGCTACAACGTCACGAACGACTTTACACATTTTTTGTGCATCGTCTTGTGAAGCTGATTTACCAGTACCGATAGCCCAGATTGGCTCATAAGCGATAACGGATGCAGCAACTTGTTCAGCTGTCAATCCAGCCAATGCAGCAGATACTTGAGCACCTACGAATTCAGCAGCTTTACCAGCTTCGTAAGTTTCAAGTGACTCACCACAACAGATGATTGGAAGCATACCGTTTGCAAAGATTGCTTTTGCTTTTTTGTTGATATCTTCGTCAGTTTCATGGAAGTAGTCACGACGTTCTGAGTGACCGATAACAACGTAGTCAGTACCGATTTCTTTCAAAACTTGTGGGCTAGTTTCACCAGTGAAAGCACCTGCATTTTCAAAGTAGCAGTTTTGAGCAGCAACTTTAAGGTTTGAACCTTTAGCAGCAGCAAGAACAGCTGTCAAATCAAGAGCTGGAGCTGCGATACCTGCTTCAACAAGGTCTGATGAAGGAAGTTTTGATGCAACGGCTTCAACGAATGCTTTTGCTTCTTCTGGATTTTTGTTCATTTTCCAGTTACCAGCGATAAATGGTTTACGTGACATTTCACATACCTCTTTTTTCATTTTATTCACTATTATTCTATCATATTTATAAGGAGCTTGCAAACCTTACTCTAATTTTCAAGATTTTTCAAGCGACTAATCTTGCCACAAATTCATGGCATCGAGGAAATCAGCCGAAGCCTGAACTTGTTTGGGATTGTTGACTTCTCGCTCTGCTCGTTTGGCCTCTACCTGAGTCACAGACTGAATACCTTCATGGCGCCAGTTTCGTAGGATTGCCTGAATATATTTCCAGTTTGGCTTGCCATTGAGAACGGCCTCTCGGAGAGCTTCCTTAATCAAATCCGCCTTAACTCCGTCTTCTTTGACAGTCTTGGAAAGATCTTCGATTTCAAATGGTGTTAATAAGCGTCCCAACTCCTGCTGAAAAGTTTCAACCAGATCCTTCAACTGATTCTGCGGGTTTGGGGCAGTTGTAGCTGGAGTTTGGCTGTCTAGTAAGCTATCCAAGCGTTCAAAAGCCAAACTAGCATCAAAAATCAGCTCAATTTCCCCATTTAGTTCAATGGTTCGATATTGTAGCAAACCATTTTCAGTCAAATTTGAAATAGATTGGTTGACATCTGCAACCTCTTTCCCAATGATTTCAGCAATCTGACTAGGTGAAACATCTCCTAGGGCTGTGGTATTTTGTAAATAGAAAAATTGCCAGACGAGAAAATCTTCGCTGGAAGGAAAGAGTTCCTTAAAATGCAAGAGCAGGGCACTTGGTAAAACCAAGTTCCCTGATTTAAAAGCGTCAAAATATGTCATAATTCCTCTTATAGATATCCAAATGCAGCCACATCATCCTCTACCTTTCTCCAGTCAAAAGGGGTTTCTTGATAAACTGCATAGTTTACCCAATTGCTGAAAAAGAGGGCAGCTGATGAAGACCAACAGAGACAAGGCGTCTCATTTACATCATCATTTTTAAAGTAGTTCTCTGGGATATGAGGGTTGAGTCCCGCCTCATAATCACGAAAATACTCTCTTGCCAAAGTGTCACGATCGTACTCCAAATGACCAAAACTATAAATTTCACGCAAATCTCGACTAGCTAGGATAGAAACCCCAACCTCAGGACCTTCTGACAGAATCTCCAGATTGGTCTTGTTTAAGATTTCTTCTTTTAAAATCTCAGTATGACGAGAATGAGGAGCTACATAGCGATCATCAAAACCTCTAAAAAGAAGGTGCCCTTCTTTTAAGGTATCCTGTGGATAAATGCCTGATAGTTTCCGATCCATCTGGTGCTTTTCAACGCCATAGCGAACATAAAGACCTGCTTGTGCTCCCCAACAGATATGGAGGGTTGAAAAAACATGCGTCTTAGACCATTTGATGACCTGCTTGAATTCCTCCCAGTAGTCCACCTCTTCAAAAGGCAAATGCTCCACTGGTGCTCCTGTGATAATCATTCCATCAAAAAAGTCATCCTTGACCTCTGGAAAGGTTTTATAGAAGGTTTCCATATGTTCGGCACGAGTTGTCTTGGAACGATGTGTTTCCATATATAAGAAATCAATATCTAATTGCAAGGGGGTATTGGCCAAATGCCGTAAGAGTTGCGTTTCTGTTACCATCTTTTGAGGCATGAGATTTAAAATCAAAATCTTCAAGGGGCGAATATCCTGATGAGCAGCCCGTTGGTCGTCCATAACAAAGATATTTTCTGTCCTTAAAATCTCCACAGCTGGCAATTTTTTATCAATTCTAATCGGCATAACCTTCTCCTAACTGTACTCTTTTAGAAATAATTGAATGTGTTTGAAGTCAAATCTCAAACACTTAGTCCTTTTATTATACTGCAAGAAGATATAGTTTTCAATTATAGTTTTTCTCTAACTAGCTATAGTTTGTTTATATAGCAGATGAAGAGAAAACAGCCCCAAGGACTGTTTTTCATTAATAATGCATAAGTACCTTGTAATCGTAATCTCCGATTTTTTCACGGCCTTTAAGCTCATCCAACTCAATCAAGAAGGCACAACCGGCTACAACTCCACCAAGTCTTTCAATCATCTCAATGGTTGCTTTGACAGTTCCACCTGTTGCCAAAAGATCATCTACGATGAGAACACGTTGACCTGGCTTAATCGCATCAGCATGCATGGTCAAGGTATCAATACCGTACTCTTTCTCATAGTCAGCAGAAATGACTTCACGTGGCAATTTCCCTGGTTTACGAACAGGTGCAAAGCCAATTCCCAACTCAAAAGCAACTGGGCAGCCCACGATAAAGCCGCGAGCCTCTGGGCCCACGATCATGTCGATCTTCTTATCGGTTGCATACTGAACAATTTCACGAACAGCGTAGCTATAAGCATTTCCATCTGCCATCAAAGGGCTGATATCACGGAAGGTAATACCTTCCTTAGGATAATTTTCAATCGTTGCGATATAATCTTTTAAATTCATCTTTTTCTTTCTTTCAAAGTTTTTTACTCTCTATTATACCACATTTTCTGTGAAAGAAGAAGAGGAAAAGCACTATTCTATTGCCCCATCAGGCTATTAATAGAGTTATTTCCCCTGGAATGAACTTATCATCAAAAAAACGAGCACATTCGTACTCGTTCTCTGATATAAACTACTGATTAAAGTGAGTTTACGTCAACCTTGATACCAACACCTTGAGTAGTTGTGATTGTCAAGTTTGTTACGTAAGTTCCTTTAGCTGTAGCTGGTTTTGCTTTTTGGATTGTTTCGTTGAAAGCTTTGAAGTTTTCAACCAATTTTTCAGCTTCAAATGATACTTTACCGATGATTGCTTGAACGTTACCTGCACGGTCAGCACGGTAAGTAATTTTACCACCTTTAGACTCTTCAACTGCTTTAGCAACATCCATTGTTACAGTACCAGTTTTAGGGTTTGGCATCAAGTTACGTGGTCCAAGGACACGTCCAAGACGTCCAACAAGAGCCATCATGTCAGGTGTAGCGATAACTACGTCGAAGTCCAACCAACCGTCGTTGATTTTTGCAACAAGGTCATCTTCACCAACAAAGTCTGCACCAGCAGCTTTTGCTTCTTCAGCTTTTGCACCACGTGCGAAAACAAGAACGCGTGAAGTTTTACCTGTACCGTTTGGCAATACCATTGCGCCACGGATTTGTTGGTCAGCTTTTTTAACGTCGATGTTCAAGTTGTAAGCAACTTCTACAGTTGCGTCAAATTTTGCAAAGTTAGTTTCTTTTGCAAGTGCTACAGCTTCTTCTACACTGTATGCTTTTGTGCTGTCGATTTTTTCAAGAGCAGCACGAAGTTGTTTGCTTTTTTTAGCCATTTTCTATTCTCCTTGTAAGTGGTTCAATCGATTTTCATCTCCCACGTCACTTCTCGAAATGATGAAGTCTTGCGGGTTATATTGGGGGTGTTATTGATTAGTCAACAACAGTGAATCCCATAGAACGAGCAGTACCTTCGATCATACGCATTGCAGACTCAATGTTTGCTGCGTTCAAATCTGGCATCTTAGTTTCTGCAATTTCTTGTACTTGTGCACGAGTAACTGTAGCAACTTTAGTTTTGTTAGGTGTACCTGATCCTTTTTCAACACCTGCAGCTTTTTTCAAAAGAACAGCAGCTGGTGGTGTTTTTGTAACGAAAGTAAATGATTTGTCTTCGTATACTGAGATAACAACTGGAATGATCATACCAGCTTGGTCAGCTGTACGAGCGTTGAACTCTTTTGTGAATCCCATAATGTTGATACCAGCTTGACCAAGAGCAGGTCCAACTGGTGGAGCTGGTGTAGCTTTACCAGCAGGGATTTGCAATTTTACAAGTTTTTCGACTTTTTTAGCCATTTTTAAATCCTCCTTTGTGGTTTTGGCGGTAATTAAAGATTTTTACCTCCCACAAGTATGCTTTACACATACCTTTCCATTATACACTATTTATCTAAAAATGCAAGAGAAAAATTACTTTTTTAATCGACGTAATCTCCGCCTTCAAAGCCATAGTACTCTTCTAAACTGAGACCACTTGCAGCAATTTCTTTGGCCTCTTTTCCGACGTAGCGAAGATGCCATTCTTCCGCCATGTAGCCAGTCTCTTTTTCCTTGCCTTTGAGATAGCGAACAACAAAGCCAAAGTCAGCCGCATGATCCAAGAGCCACTGGGCTGCCTTTTCTTCAGTAACTAAATCACCATCTGTCCCAATAAGGTCAAAAGCAAGACCTGTTTGGTGTTCACTATAACCTGGGCGAGCTGAGTAGCGATCAGCAGCTTCCTTACCATCTTGATTCACATAGTCTTGATAAAGTTTGGTTTGAGTTTCATAACTTCTAAAACCACTGTAGTGATCGCTGATTGGGTAGCCCGCTGCTTGCATTGCTGCAATGAGTTTCAGCAACTCTGCTTTAGCTGTTGGATTTTCTCCTGGATTATAGTCTTTTGACAAAGGATAGTGCTTATTAGCTATGACGATTTCATCGTACTTCCCTTGAATACTATAGTAGTCTCCCTTATTGACAACTTCTGCCTTCTTCTGACTAGAGGCTTGGGATTTGCTCCCTACAGTTCCTTCAGGTTGACTAGTTTGTTCCGTTTTTTGAGTGTTTTCTTCATTTTTAGGTTTTTCTTGAGAACATGCTGCTAGGGTTACTGCTAGCAAACCTGATAAAACGATGTATCTTTTTTTCATTTTTTCTTCCTCTCTTAGGCCATGTGCTTCTCTAATTCATCGGATAAGGCTTTAATCATTTGTTCCAACTCATGGGATTTCACTTGGCAATCTTCTGACGCCATTTCTTCCCAGGGCACCCACCAGACTGGACCACGGCCATTAAGCCCATGCCCCTTCATATCACCTGACCGTCTTGGAAAGAGGTGCCAGTGAGCGTGGGCATCTCCATTTCCTAGAAGTTCGATGTTCATCTTTTCAGCTTTAAACGCTTTGGCGACTGCTTCTTGGACTAAACTCATTTCCTCTAGAAAACGCAGTTTTTCAGAAGTCTCCATATGGTGGAGTTCTGTTATATGTTCTTTTGCCAGAAATAAGGTATAGCCCTTAAAGTATTGGTGATCCCCAATAACAACATAGCCTGTTTCTAGTTCTTTTACAAAGTAGGGATTTTTCCCCGCTTTAATTAGGTCTATCCGCTCACAAATAAGACACATGAGTCTCTCCTTTCAACTCTAATAAGTTCAAAATATCTTGAGCCTGACAGCTCGGGATTAGCTATACTTGCATTCTCAAGCACATAGGGATTAAATCACTCACTGTCAATCCCTGCTTTATTTACCCCTCGGATATCCACTGCTTCAAAGTCGAGAAGGATGTGATTAAGGTCAAAAAGTCGGTGTTCATAGGTCATCATTCCCCTCCCTCTTATCTTTGTGAAATAATTTTTGAATCTTATTAAAAAATGGAATAACTGTAAAATTATCTATAAAGCGTCTCTTACTTAACTTAGGTCCCTGTAGTTTTCTATATTCTTCGATATAAATTGTAGATACCTTACCAATTTCACTTTCTCCGAAGATAATAGCTTTTAAAAATATTACACCAATACTTAAACAAAGTGAAACTATTCCAACAATAAGAACAATAGATAAATTTTTATACAAATAATACGATATTACAGTATCAACTGCGACAATATAGAAAAGGCACACTGTAATAAATATTCCAGATCTTCCATCATCACTTTCATCAACACTAAATTCTGGGAGTAAAAAAATTAAAATTACAACAAGCAGCAAATAAGCCAATAACAAAGAGGGTCCAGTAGGTTGTTCTATAAAACTCTGATACCCAAAGTAAATGAAAAATAGCTGAAGTAATAACATCGCATACTGAAATAAATAAAACCATATTTTAGCTGAACTTATAAGCGGAATATTTTTTTCTACTTTTATATCTAGTAATCGTTTAGCAATTTGTATCCGATGAGCTAGT
Source organism: Streptococcus sp. HMSC072D05 (assembly GCF_001815805.1). GTDB lineage: Bacteria > Bacillota > Bacilli > Lactobacillales > Streptococcaceae > Streptococcus. The sequence continues at coordinate 34,484 of NZ_KV822038.1, read as the reverse complement.
TCTTTTAAATCCTCTATTTGAAGTATTTGAGAAGCAAGTTTTTTCTCTATAATTTCTATTTGATACCATATATATCCATCATCTTCTATCCACTGATATTTTCCAAAAGTTTTTATTTTTCGTCCATACGGATTAATGTTTTGAGAAATTTTAAAAAGTAGTTTTTCTAAATCTGGATTAGTAATTCCTTTATCTACCAGTTCATCGGCATAAACAACTAGTTCTTTAAAGTTTTCTTGTTTATTTTCATACACATACTTACGATATTCCTCTTTTTTCTTTTGGAAATAAGCATACAAACCCGAAACTAACCCCGTTATTATAGCAGGCGTTGCTAATTGTTTCAGCATTTCAAACATAATACTTTATCGCCCCTTTACTCCACCAAGGTGCTCTTGAGATAGGCGTCTACCATACGCTCAGTCGCCACGACCGAATCAATGTGTGTTCGTTCGTAAGAGTGACTGGATTCAATACCAGCTCCAAGGAGGGCGTGTTTGACCTCTGCTCCTGCTGACATAGCTGCTGAAGCGTCCGATCCATAAAATGGATAGATATCCAGCTTAAATGGAATATCTTGCTCTTTCGCCAAAGCTACTAAGTGTTGACGGAAGTCATAGTGATAAGGACCAGAAGCATCCTTGACACAGATAGATACTGTGTACTCATCCGTCTGTTGGTCATCGCCCATAGCTCCCATATCTACAGCTAGATATTCCACTACCTGAGCTGGAATATTGGAGTTGGCACCGTGACCCACCTCTTCGAAGACTGAAAAAGCAAAATGAGTTGTTACTGGCAATTCAATCCCCTCTTCCTTGTAAATACGAAGAAGATTGAGCAAAATTGCTGCGCTGACCTTGTCATCCAAGTGTCGAGACTTGATAAAACCAGTTTCTGTCACAACTGTTCGCGGATCGAAACTAATAAAGTCTCCAACCTCAATACCCAAGGCGCGGGTTTCTTTTTCATTGGTTACTTTTGCATCCAAACGCACTTCCATATTGTCCTGAGTACGTTCAGCAGTTCCTGCATCCTTGTAGACATGGCAAGATGTCTGGTGGATGAGGATAGTTCCAGATACCGTTTTACCTGTACTAGCCACATGAACCGTACAGTTCTCTCCCTCAATCATGTTCCAAGGGAAACCACCGATACGATCCAATTTGAGACGGCCATCCGGTTTGACAGCACGGACAATAGCACCCAGCGTATCCACATGGGCAGTCACATAGCGGTGTTGGTCATCATTTTGACCTTTAATAGTAACATTGACACCACCCTTAGCAGTTCGAATAGGCTGGTAACCAAGCTCTTCTAAAGTATGGACTAGGTAGTCTGAAATCTCACGAGTAAAGCCCGTTGGAGATGCAATAGCAGTTAATTCTTTGATATAGTTTACAGTTTGATTCATTTCTTCACCTCTTTCCTACCATTATAACATTTTTCTAGTCAGACTCCTTCTCAAAAGGAGAAAAACTGTGTTTAGTTGCTTTCACTATAGATCCATGTTATAATACAAATACTTTGATTATGAAAGGAAAGTAACAAATATGAAATCATACTTTAAAGTATCACTAGCCCTTGTGGCTTCACTTGTCCTCCTGCTCGGATGTTCCAAACAAGCATCAACAACTGCTAGCAGTACTAAAGAAGACACAACAACTCAGTCAAGTGAGAGCAAACAAAGCACTGAACAATCATCTGAAAAGAAAGAAACAGCCAAGACACATACTTTTGTCAACAAAAGCAATTCTGGAATCACTTCTACCTTGGTTTATACTGTAGAGGGGGACAATGTTATCAAGCAAACCGCTCAAAATGTTGCAGATCCTGAGATTCTTAACGCAACTCCAGAAGATGTCAAGAGTTTTATCGAAGAAAAGTACAAAGGTTATAATGGACTCAAAGGTGTTAAACAAACGATTGAAATCAAAGATGGAAAAGTTGTTCAAGATTTAGAAGTTGATTTCTCAGTTGCAAGTATTAGCGAACTTAGAAAAGCACTTCCTGAAGAATATTCTGGTATCGGCAATCGTGTCAGTTTCTCAAACTCTAAAAAAGCACTGGAAAAAATGGGGTTCACAGAAAAGACGAACTAATCTCCTAAAATTTCATATAGACTAGTGTAGGTCCACCCCAAAAGTTAGACACAACTCTAACTCTTGGGGTATTTTATTACATCCCTAACCGATGAGTCCAATAGAGTCCTCCCAATCCCATAAAAAGTGCATTTAAAACTTCACACCCTTATAAAGCCATAGGATAAAAGTTATTTGAAATAGATGGAGACAAAACTTTAATCGTCTGACTAGTTTCTGTTCATTGGAATGTCAGTTCAGATAAAAGGGTAGGTCTAGTTGATTTTGTAGTAGAATCATGTTATAATACAAAATACTTTGATTATGAAAGGAAATTCTATGAAAACTCTGGTTAAAACTTCACTAGCCCTAGTGGCTTCACTTATCCTCCTGCTCGGATGTTCCAAACAAGCATCTACACCTGCTAGCAGCAGTAGCAAAGAAGACAAAACAACTCAGTCAAGCGAGACCAAACAAAGCAGCCAACAATCATCTGAAAAGAAAGATGAGACAAAAAACTACATTTTTGTTCACAATAGCAATCCCGGAAGAACTTCTACCTTGACATACACTGTTAAGGGGGATGATGTTGTAAAACAAGAAGTCTATAATGTTTTTGACCCTGAAATACTGGACAGGTCAGCAGAAGAGATTAAAGAACTTATCGTGAAAACTTATAAAAAGGAGGAAGGACTTAAAGGCATTACACAAAATATCGAATTCAAAGATGGAAAAGTCATCCATAGCATGGAGGTTGACATGACTGTTGTGAATCTCGAAGAGATGAAAAAAGCAATGCCAAATGAAGTTTCTGGCTCTGGAAGCCGTGTAAGTTTTCTAAAAACTAGAAAAATGCTTAAAGAGGCTGGATATATTGAACAAACCAACTAATGAGTCGTGCTCATACAAAAAATTCTTGGTCGATGACCAAGAATTTTTTTTTATTCCATCTCAAAAACATCACTCTCTTGTTTGTTTGGTAGAAACAATGAAAGCAAGATTCCGATAATAGCTGGCACTAGCCATGGAAGAGAGGCTGACGCAAACGGAAGGGCATTAATCAGATTTTCTAGAAACTCAATCTTAAAGGAACTTCCAAGGACGCTTGCAAGAGCAATAGCTGTAACAAGCCCAATAGTTAACTGCATGCCCGGTTTTGATAGGGCGACAAACTTATTCACAATCACGATCATCACAATGGCGATGGTGATTGGGTACAAGATTACCAGTACTGGCACTGAGTACTTAATGATTGCATCCAAACCGAGGTTTGCAATAGCAAATCCAATCAAGGTAAAGGCAGTGGCATAGACCTTGTAGCTGATTTGTGGGAAACGTTCGTTAAAGAACTCTGCTGTCGACACAATCAAGCCAACTGTCGTTGTGAAGCAGGTTACAGTTACCATAACAGCAAGGAAGAGTTGAGCTGTTGATCCAAAGATTTCCTGAGTTGCTTGCGACAAGATATAAACACCTGGTGTTCCACCCTTCATCGCTTCGGCTGGTACTGGGAAGTGATTTCCAAGGAATCCTAAACCGATATAAAGAGCGCTAAAGGCAAGAGCTACAACGATACCAACCACCCAAATAGTTGAAATATACTCTTTCTTACTGGAGAATCCAAGTTGTTTCAAGGTTTGAACTGCAATCACACTGAAGGCAACTGAAGCAAGGGCATCTAAGGTATTATAACCTTCTAGGAATCCTGTCCCGAAAGCAGAAGATTGATAGGCCACTGAAGCTACTTGAGGGCTTGTTCCACCATATTTGAAGGCACCTAGTACAACCAAGATAACGATCAACAAGGCAAAGACTGGCGTTAAGATGCGTCCGATTCGATCCAAGATTTTTGATGGATTGAGCGAGATTAAATAAGCCGCTGCAAAGTAAAGCACGGTAAAGACAATCAATCCTAGACCTTTGTTTGCTTCGGATAAGAGGGGGCTAATCCCAACTTCGTAAGCTGTTGTTGCTGTACGCGGAATGGCAAAGAAGGGGCCAATTGATAGATAGAGGACTGCAAGATAAAGCGTCGCAAACCAAGGTGAGATTTTCTTAGAAATCTCGTGAATGTATCCTTTCGGGTTTAGCGTTCCAATAATAAGTGTCAAGACGGCAATACCGACACCTGAAAAGACAAAACCTGCGATGGCAGGAAGAAACTGTTCTCCAGATAGGGCACCTAGAGAAGGCGGAAAGATCAAGTTCCCCGCACCAAAAAATATTCCAAACAGGAGCAAGCCTGTTAGGGCACCTTTTTTAGCCATAAAAATCTCCTTCATATTTCTAAAATACTGACCTAGTATACCATGATTAAGACTCTGAAAAAAGTATCCAAAATTAATCATTGAATGTTTTCAATATTTTTAAAAATAAGAATTATCTAAAAACAAAATCCCTCACTCAGTTGGAACCGAGCAAGGGAAGATTAGGATCTATCACCATAGAGGTTTAAAGATTTTCAAAGGCCGTCATTCCACCTTGAACATTGATAACTTCATAACCCTGTTCAACTAGAAATTGACAAGCACGCGCTGAACGTATTCCAGATTTACAAATGACATAATGCAAGAGGTCCTTGTCCAACTGATCATAGATATCAGCTAATTGACTAAGTGGTAGGTTTTGAGCACCTTCTAAATGAAGCGTCTGGAACTCTTCTACTTCTCTCACGTCCACTAGAGAAAGTTGCTCATTTTGATAAAGCTGGTAAAAATCGTTAAAAGTAATTTCTTTCATTTTGTTTCTCCAAGAATCTTTTGAATTCTTTTTTTCAAATCGGGCACTACTTCTGACTCAAACCAAGGATTTTTGGCCATCCAGATTTGATTTCGTGGTGAGGGGTGCACCAGAGGGAAAAATTCTGGTAGATAGTCTTTGTAGTGTTTTACCCGTTCTGTCACCTTGCCACTAACTTTTTCATGTAAATAATAGGCTTGGGCATATTGTCCAATCAAGAGAGTTAATTGGATATCGGGCAACTCTTGCAAGAGTTGCGGATGCCATTTTTCTGCAAAACCTGTACGAGGTGGAAGGTCGCCTGACTTGCCATGCCCCGGAAAGTAGAAATCCATGGGCAGAACTGCAAAATAACCTGAATTGTAAAAGGTGTCCTCATCCACACCTAGCCACTCACGCAAGCGATCGCCACTCTTATCCTTCCAATAAATCCCAGCTTCTTGCGTTTTAAGCCCAGGAGCCTGACCGACAATATTGATGCGGGCAGTTTTTGGCGCCGCAAAGAGAGGTTCGATTCCGCGTTCTGTATAGCTAGTATTTTGCGGATCCGCCATAATAGCTTGCTTGATTCTTTCAATTTGAGACATCTGTTTTCCCTCCAAAAAGAAGTCCAAGCATAACATCTCAGACTTCTATCGTTTTATTTGATCAATTCATAAATAGCTTCTGCATAGATTGCTGCTGCTCGGAAGAGATCGTCCAAGGCGATAAATTCGTTGGCTTGGTGCATGGTATCGATTGAGTCTGGGAACATCGCACCGTAGGCAACCCCGCGTTCCAGCAAGCGACCAAAGGTACCACCACCGATGACTTGTTCATGACCTTGGAGACCAGTTTGTTTTTCATAGACATTCAACAAGGTTTGAACGAGTGGATCTTCCATTGGCACATAGTGAGGAGTATGACCATGTTCAGAAAGGCTAACAGAAGCAACTGGCAAGTTTTCAAGGATTGACTTGATTTGCTCTGGGCTTGTTCCTTTTGGATAACGGAAGTTAAGAGCAATCGTATTGTCAGCACTTGTTTCATCGAAGCGGAAGACACCGGCATTCATAGAAAGGGCACCCATCTTTTCATCTACATGAGCAACCTTGAGATTTGTACCCTTATGGTCGTTCAAGAGAATCTTACCAGCGATGTCGAGGTAGTCTTTTGCAGGTCCTGCAAAGTCAAACTGACTGAGGAAAAGGGCAAGGTAGGTCGCACCATTGACACCTGATGCAGGCATAGCACCATGAGCTGATTTACCAATCACAGTCACCTTGTACTGGCCGTTTTCTTCTTGGAGTTCTCCTCTGAGTTTGTGTTCTGCAACAAAGGCATCTAGTTTAGCTTGCAAGTCAGCCAAGTCACCTGAAACGACTGCTGTTGCTGATTCAGGTACCATGTTTTCACGCAAACCACCTGTGAAGCTGTGAAGGCGAGCTGCACCAGTATTTTCACCTGCAAAATGGAGATATTCTGTGATATTCCCTTTTTCACCATTGATGATAGGGAATTCAGCATCTGGAGAGAAACCGAAGTCTGGTTTCGCAAGTCCTACATGTTCAAAGTAGTAGTCCATGTCTGCCCAGCCTGATTCTTCATCTGTTCCGACGATGAAACGAACTTTTTTAGAAGTTGGAAGCCCCAATTCTTTGATGATTTTCAAACCATAGTAACAAGCTGTTGTAGGCCCCTTGTCGTCTGAAGCTCCACGCGCATAAAGGCGACCGTCTTTGATAGTTGGTGTATAAGGGTCCGTGTCCCAACCGCTACCAGCTGGCACCACGTCCATGTGAGCAAAGATTCCGAGAACTTCTTCTCCTTCACCAAACTCAAAATGTCCTGCGTAGTTATCAACATTTTTAGTTGGATAGCCATCACGGTCTGCGATTTCAAGGAATTTTTCCAAGGCTTTTACTGGACCAGGTCCAAATGGATGCTCAGCATCGGCTTTGCTGTCATCACGTTCTGAGTTGATTTCCAAAAGGCTAAACAAGTCAGCCAAGAGGTCTTCTTTGCGTTTTTCTACTTCTGCTGTAAAATCAATAACTGTCATTTTTTCTTCCTATCTCTTCTCGATAATTTCATCTACTGGCAAGCGGTAGCTCGGTTCCAATTTCTCATCTGTGTATCCAACTGTGATCAAGAGTTCTGGACGGAATCGGTCTTCAATGTCCAAAACTTCGTTGGCTTTTGATTTGTCAAATCCAAGAATAATGTTAGAACCGATTCCTTGGTCAGTCAAAGCAAGAACTAAGTTCATGGCTACTAGTCCCGCATTAAGGGCCAAGTAGTCACTAACTTGCTGTTCACTGTAACGCGCAAACTCGGCAGGCAAATTCTTCATGAAATATTGAAGTTGCTCTTCTGAGAAATTCTTTGCACCACCAACTCGGGCAATCTTGCGGGCACGTTTGGCAAGATCTGTATCTGTAAACAAGGCAATGGTCACTGGCGCTGATGATACCTGCTCAAAGTTCGAACCATATGCTAATTTTGCCAATTCTGCATTTTTTTCACGAACCACCACAAACTTCCATGGCTGGCTGTTATGGGCACTTGGGGCCAAGGTTGCGATTTCGATAGCCGTACGCACATCTTTGGGATCTACCGGTTTATCAGTAAAATGCTTAGTCGCATGACGTTTTTTATTTAATTCAAGAAATTTCATAATCGATTTCCTTTTCTAATTCTACTGCATCCATTCTACCATATTTTGAAAGAGCTTGCAGAGATTTTTCATAGAAAGAAATTGGAACACGGATGAAGCCCTGGATTTAAACTTATCATTAAAATCAGATTTTTCCTCATCCAGTTCCAACTAATTCTCAGGGGTTTAAAGAAACTAGTCTATCTTGTATTCTGACTTTATAGCCTCCAAAAATTCTTTCACATCCTCCACATACCCATGCTTTTCAATTAAACTAGATAAAAGTTCCAGATTGTGCCCCCGATAGTTGTCATCTCGACGTAGTTCTTCATACATTTCGATAAAAGGAAGACCCTTGGACTTGGCCAATTCTAACTCTGCTTCATAGTCATACGCAACTTTTCGGAATAGAATATTTATCAATTCCCCATCTTCAACCTCTATCACAGCATACTGGGCACGGTGATTTTTTAACGCCTCCCAATTAAAATAGGGCATGCCAATCGACCCTGGATTGATGATTTGTTGCCCTTGACTGCCATAACGAAGCAACTGCTTGTGAACATGACCATAGACTGCCACGTCAACTTCATCATCTAGGAGTTGGTCAAATTTCTCTGTATCATTCTCAACTAGCAAGTCACCACCATAGTTCTTATTTGGCAAATTATGAGAAAGAGAAAAGCGCAGTTCGTCAACTTCTTTCTTTTCTAGCATAGGTAAATTTCGTAGCCAGACAATCGTTTCAGGATCCATTCGCCTCATCAAAAACTGGGTCAATCGCATGAGCTGGACTTCCTGTGGGTCTGCTAAGCCATATTGCCCATCTAAAGCCTCAAGGACACAATCATCCCAATTGCCTCGAACACTTGCTGTGATAGGAAGGTCTTTTAGCATAGCGACCAAATCATTTGCACCTGGACCAGGGAGGAAAATGTCTCCCATGAGCCAATATTCACTGGCTCCTTGAGTTTTAGCATCTGCAATCACTGCTTCTAGTGCCGTTGCATTGCCATGAATGTCTGATAAAATTGCGATTTTATGGTTCATGATGATTTCCTTCCGTTTGGTAATCTACTCTCTCTTCCGCTACTTGAGCCAACTCCACTTCTTCCTGCGGGTTCAACTTTCTCTGAACAGCTTCTGCGACTGCTCTTGGCACCCCAACTTCGACAATCTCATCTACACTGGCTTCCTTGATTTTAGTCAGAGATTTAAAATGCTTCATGAGATTCTGTTTGCGTTTAGGTCCCAGACCGTCAATTCCATCCAATTGAGATGAAAAGGAATTTTTTGAGCGCAGTTGCCGGTGGAAAGTGATAGCAAAGCGGTGTACCTCATCTTGAATGCGTTGGAGGAGAAAGAATTCTTGAGAATTGCGAGACAACTCCACCACTTCCAGCGGATCTCCAAAGAGCAATTCATGGGTTTGGTGCTTATCATTTTTTTGAAGCCCAGCAATGGGAATGTCCAAACCTAGCTCTTCTTGAATAACCTGCTTAGCGATATTGACCTGACCTTGTCCCCCATCGATGACAATCAAATCTGGCGGGGTTAAACCCTCACGTTGAACTCGACCATAACGTCTGCGAATAACCTCTCGCATACTCGCATAATCATCTGGACCGACAACCGTTTTTATCTTGTACTTACGGTAATCCTTCTTACTGGGTTTACCATTGACAAAGACCACCATGGCAGACACCGGACTGGTTCCCATGATATTAGAGTTATCAAAGGACTCGATGCGGACTGGGGTCGGAATTTGAAGCAAGCGTCCCAGATTTTCAATAGCTCCTTGGGTCTTTTCGACAGATTTTTCTAGCAGATTGAACTTTTGCTCCAGACTAATACGGGCATTTTTTATGGCTAGATTGACCAGTTGTTTTTTCTCTCCACGTTGGGGCTTGAAAATCTTGGTATCCACCAAGGCCTTGACGGCTTCTTCGTCAATATCCTGCGGAATCAATACTTCATTGGGAACCAGGTGAGATTTTTCTTGATAGAATTGTCCCACATAGGTCAAGAAGTCCTCATCCGGATCGTTGTAATAAGGGAAAAGATTGACATCCCGCTCGATGAGTTTTCCCTGACGGACAAAGAAAACCTGAACACACATCCAGCCCTTATCCACATAGTAACCAAAGACGTCCCGATTTTGCAAATCTTTCGCCATGACCCGTTGCTTGGTCCGAAGCGTTCCAATGGCCTGAATCAGGTCACGGTATTCCGCCGCACGTTCAAATTCCATGGTCTGAGCTGCCGCAGCCATTTTCCCCTTGAGGTCATCGATGATTTTGTCATCCTGTCCTTTTAGGAAATCAGAAACCTCCTGAGCCATGGACTTGAAATAAGCCTCATCTTTTTTACAGATAGTATGGGCCATACATTGGCCGATATGGTAGTAAAAACAGACCTTAGAGGGCGGGTTGGTACATTTTCGAAAAGGGAAAATCCGGTCCAGTAGACGCTTGATTTCATTTGCTGCCCCTACATCTGGATAGGGACCAAAGTAGAGACCACCGTCCTTTTTGACCTGACGGGTGATAATCAAGCGAGGATATCGCTCATTGGTGATTTTGATGAAAGGATAAGACTTGTCGTCCTTGAGCATGATATTGTACTTTGGCTTATTTTCCTTGATAAGATTGATTTCTAGGAGAAGGGCCTCAATATTGGACTCAGTGACGATAAATTCAAAATCCACAATTTCAGACACCAGAGCCTCTGTCTTGGTATCGTGACTCCCACGGAAATAGGACCGCACGCGATTGCGCAGATTTTTAGCCTTTCCTACATAGATAATAGTGCCATTTTTATCCTTGTGAATGTAGCATCCAGGGCTGGTCGGCAAGAGCTCTAGTTTTGATTTGATCAAGTTATTCATAGTTCCATTATAGCAAAAAGGCCGTAACAGGACGAACAAAAAGCCCCACCAATCACTTGTTGGAGGAGCTTTGATTTCTTTTTAGACTACACCGACTTCATCTAGTCGCTACTGGTATAGAGTTCTTGAACAGCTGTCACATCCTGAGGCTGAATCCCATAGTAAGAACCTGCTGGCTGCATGACAGAAGTTGCGTTGGTATGATCCAATCCGATGGCATGCCCCAGCTCGTGCTCCGCCGTGTGCACAATCCGTTCATAAGAATAACCATAACTTGGATTGGATAGATAATAGTGATTCAGGCGAACCGTTACAGATATAAATTGATTGGTTAACAAATTGGTTTGACTCTCGGCTTGACCTGCTACAGCGGTCGATCCATCATTCATCTCACTTGCCACAATATCTGCCTGGCTAGGATCCGCAACCACCTCAAAGGTAAAGGCTCCCGTTTGATTCCAGTTTTTTATAGCTTCTGCATAGGCACCTTGGAAGGTCTCATCCATTTGAGGTTCAATATAGATGCGAGCTGAGGCCTGAGCCCACTTACCTTCTGCATGTTGGTGACTGTCTGTCTGAGACAAGACTTCCAGCGTTCCCGTCTCCCTCCATTGATTCCAGCCATCTTGACCAATCTTGCTCATTTTTTCAACCTGATTGACCGCAGAATGAAAATCACCAGACAGATACCAAACCACTCCAAAGGCAATGAGCAGTAGAATAACTACAGTCCAAACCAAACGCCAGAAGAAACGCCAAATTCCCAAAAGAAATCGGAAGAATAATCGAATAATCCAGAACATGACGCCCCACCTTTCATAAAAATAAGAACCTATCTTGAAATCACATTCTCCTTGATCAAGATAGATTCTCTATTTTACTGAAGAAAGCTGAAAGAAACCTAAAACTAAGATAAACGTTCTTCCAAGACAAAGTCAATTGGTAGAGTAGCTAAAAAACGCTCCAATTGTTTTTCCCAGTAGTACCACTCGTGCTTACCTGGACTATGACTATAGGTCACCTCAAAACCAAGCTTTTTGAGGTTTTTCACTGCGAGGTTATTGGCAGAGTAAAGATAGTCTTGTTCCCCACACCAAGCCCATAGTTTGGTCTTTTTATCGGATTTTGCAGCCACGCTTTCAAGCGAATGAGGACTAGCTGTCCAGTCTTTAATCTCTCCAAAAACTCCTCGCCAGTAGGCAAGCGATCCAAGATCCTGACTTTCAGGAGAAAATTCGTGAAAACTGAGCGCACCAGAAAAACTAGCCGCATGAGAAAAACGATTTGTCGATAGAGCGAGTTTGAAGGAACCATATCCTCCCATGGAGAGACCAGCTATAAAGGTCTTTTCTCGCTTGCTGGTCATATTGGGGAAGAAACGTTTCATGACCTGAGGTAACTCTTCTGCTAGAGCAGTATAGTAGTTATAGCCATACTGAGTATCTGTGTACCAGCCATTGCTAGTATTGGGCATGATGACAATAAGATTGATTCCACGCAACAAGCGTTCGACATTGGTACGTTTGAGCCAGCTATTTTGGTTTCCTGACATTCCGTGCAAAAGGTAAAGAACAGGAATATCTGTGCAATCTGGTTCAGTCACCCGACTAGCATCTGGATAGAGTACGGTAACGCCCCATTCCATATCCAAAACTTTTGAGTAATACTCAATATTCATAACTGCCATGGTTGTCTCCTTTTACTATTCTATAAGAAAAAGCCGAATTTCGACTTTTTCTGTAGGTATGCTGCTTATTATTTTGCTTCCATCACGACTGGCAAGATTGCTGGGCGACGCTTGGTTTGATCAAAGAGGTACTTGGTCAGATTGTCACGAACCTTGCCTTTGAGATCTGCCCAGTCAAAGTCATCACCTTGAAGATACTCTTCTACCGTTTGGTTAATCAATTCTGAACTTTCACGGAGAATATCGCGGCTCTTCTTGAGATAAACAAATCCACGCGTATGAACACGGGCCTTGGCCACAATTTTCTTCTCACGACGGTTGACAGTGATCGCCACGATAAAGATCCCATCCTCTGACAAGACCTTACGGTCACGAAGGACGACATTTCCAACATCCCCGATGGCATTTCCATCAATCAAGACATCACCTGCAGAAACTGCCCCAGCTGGAACAAAGTCCCCATGTTCATAAGACATGGTCGTTCCCTTTTTAGGGATGAAGATATGCTCTGGCAACATTCCAACTGCCATGGCAGCCTTGGCATGCGCATCCAACTCACGATACTCCCCTTGGATAGGGAAGAGGTAATTTGGTTGCAAAAGATTGATCATCAACTGCAAATCACGCGCATTCCCGTGTCCGGACACCCGCAAGCTTTGGGTAATGAGTTTCACCACACCACCAGCTTGGTAGATCATATTTTCCACACGCGCCATGACGGCTTCTTTGGCGATAGATGGAGTCGTTACGATATAAACCAAGTCTCCATCTTTGATTTCCACATAGCGGTGGCGTCCAATGGACATCTTACGAAGTCCATTAATAGGCTCACCCATACGACCAGTCTCAAGGATAATCAACTCATGGTCTTCAAAACGAGACATTTCTTTGGGTTTGATCAAAAGACTTTCATTGGCTAGAGATAATTTTTTGAGACGAATCGCAGTGCGGACGATATTTTCAATATCAAATCCAGTCAAAACAACTCTGCGACCTGTATCTGCTGCAGCATCAAAAACCTGCTGGATACGAGAAAGGTTGCTGGCAACTGCTGCAACGATGATACGACCTTCCCAGTCTGCAATGGTCTGGGTAATTTCCTCTCCAACTTCACTCTCGCTCGCCACCTGGATATTGCTGTCTGCATTGGCTGAATCACTGAGGAGCGCTAAAACACCATCACGACCGATTTCAGCCAAACGAGCAAAATCCGTCGCATAGGATTCACTAGCTGTCTGGTCAAACTTGAAGTCACCTGTGTAAACAATGCTACCTTCAGCTGTTTTCAGGACTATTCCCAAACTTTCTGGGATAGAGTGAGTTGTACGGAAGAAGGAAACCACAGTCCCTCCAAAGTCGATCTCTGTATCTTCATCAATCACATGGAAGTCATTGAATTTCTTAACCGTATCATTTCCTTTGACAAAGAGTTTGGCCAACTCAATGGTCAACTCAGAACCAAACACAGGCACCTTAGCCTCTGCCAAAAGATAAGGCAGGGCACCAATGGCATCCGCATGTCCGTGAGTCAAGAAGACCCCAGCGATACGATCGCTATTTTCAAAAAGGTAGTCCATATTTGGAATGACGACATCAACACCTAGTTGTTCATTTTCAGGGTATTTAAGCCCCGCATCCAAAACAAAAATAGAACCATCGATTTCAGCGATGTACATATTTTTCCCATTTTCTCGTACACCACCTAGTGTTGTTAAACTAATATTACTCATTTTTCCTCCGAAACTTCATTTATCTTGATTATAGGGTGAATTTACCCTCTTATTCTAAAAGTTCTAAAACTTCCAGCCGAATCTTTTCCTACCATTATACCATTTTTTTGATTATTTTCAAAACGAAGATAGGTTTTTAACTAGAGATTAGTCACTACTGTGAATCGAATCCTTTAACTTTGACTTCTCTTTTGGAGGCTTCATCGAAGATAATGGAAGGATTGCACCATCAAAAATATGGATTTTCTGAATCAATTTAATTTCAGATACCTTTCTCGAACTCTAAATTTCTCTTTTAGTTCAAAACAAGTTAAATTCTTGCCCTTCACCTCTCGACTTGAGAACTATTTTCTACAAAGACATGGTTTATCTACATCCAAAAGCGAGAATTTCCTGTTCGCTACAGAATCTAAAAATTTCAGAAATTAGCCATTAATATAGAGGATAACGTTAGGAAATTTTTTCAAAAAGAAAAAAGACTTAGAAATTCTAAATCTTTTTATCATCTTTAGTTTGGATAGATATAAGTGACGTTACCTAAAAATTCATGTGGATTAAAGAAGCCACGATAATTCGCAATCTGCTTTTGACGTCTGTAGTTTGCTTCCAATACCTGGATAGAGTTTTCACTTTGAACATCTGTTACATAAGCAACGTGTCCATATTCACCACCATCCCAAACGGCGATTGCTCCTACTACTGGAACACTTCCTGTCTTATAGCCTTGAGCGCTCGCGTAGATTGCCCACGTGTTGGCATTTCCCCACCAGTTGCTAGCCCAAGGCGCCAATTCTTTCACACCCCATGTACACTGACCAACAGGATAAGAGTTTCCATAGTTTGTCGGAGTCTTTTCGACAACATCTTCTGTATCAGATACCACATTCGCAGTGCTAGCTGGAGCACTGTAGGTAGAGCTAGCCTGAGCGGAACCACTTACTTCCAATACATCGCCTGGGTGGATGGTGTCAAAGATAGTTTTTCCATTCAAAGCTGCCAACTCATGCGGATCCATGCCGTTTGCAGTTGCAATGGCATAAAATGAATCACCATCTTGAACAACGTAAGAATTCGCATGAACAGTTTGAGCCCCAACCGTAGCCAAAATAGCGGTAGAAGTCAAACCAAGAGTCAGTTTCGTAACTGTTTTTTTCATAACCAGATTCCCCTTATATTTTCTTGATAAGAAAATCATACTTGATTTACATGTCAGTTCGTTTAGAGTTATATTTTAGTCCTGTTACAAATATTTATACTTTTACTACATAAGGTTTAAAAGCAGACATCGTATAAAGTGATAGAAGAGAATAAAAAAATGAATCATTTCCCCAACCTTTACATCAGCAAACCATCCAAAAGACTATCCAATCAACCACTCCCACACCAAGCATTTATCCGACAAAAAGAGACCGAGATAGGTCATCTCAGTCCCTTTCTATCTATTACTCCATTAAAAAGTCATACATTTCTTGCACGGTACCCAGCGCCATCATTTCTTGGTCTTTGACGGTTTGTTTGAGATTTTGGTAAATCTGACTTTCAGCAATTTCCCTTTTCGGCGCTTCTTTATTGACTGTCATGACACCATCTTTGATCGTCACAAAACCTAGCTCTTCAAATACTTGGATCATCTTGACAAGTAAGATTTGTTGGATATTGAGATAAGTCGCCAAATCCTTAAGCTTGTAGCGAATATCAAACTCTGGGAACTGGTAAATAGTCTTGTACAATTTTGCAAACTGCTCTCTGGTCCCATAACCTGTTAGATAGTAGGCCTTGTCAATGTCATTTTTGAAATAGACAGCAGAGAAATGTTGTTTCTGAAAAATGGCCTTCAGCAGAGTAATATCCTCGGGAATGGTTTCCACAACAACCGCTTCACTAGTCGCTAAATCTGGCACCTCTCCAGAGAAATCCAAGACTGGAATTCCCTCTGGCAAGACTGCATTCTTCCCACGAATGTTAAAGAGTTGAACACCTTCCACACGTGCATCCACCATCATCAACTGGAGGGCAGTTTGGCCATTCCATTGGTTGACAGACAGGGTGACTGCCAATTCTAAATTCTTGGTTTGAGCAAACTCTGTCGCCCATCTACCTTGTCCGAAGGCCACCACCTCAAAACTCGCCTCACCCTTGGAAATTTTTAGTTTGAGGTGGGCATTGCCTGCTCCCATAGTACGGGCACTTTCGACATGAAAATCCTTGATATAAAAGACAGGTTTCTGATTATCCATCCCAAAGGGTGCCAAGCGTTCAAAGCTTTTAACCGTTTCTAAACTAAGAGTCTCCAAATCCAACTCTTCATCTAGATTTAACTTATTCTTGCCACCAGCATCTGCACCTTTTTCACGGACATAGTCTTCTAAAACCTGAGATAAATCTGAAAGTTTCTCAACTTCCAGCGTCATTCCAGCTGCACCAGCATGGCCGCCAAAGGCGATAAAGAGGTCTCGATGGGGATCCAGAGCTTCAAAAATATCGACCGCTTCCACACTACGAGCACTACCCTTGGCGCGACCTTCTTCTATATTAAGAACGATGACTGTCTGCCCTAGTTCTTCCAACAAACGACCAGCAACGATACCCAGAACGCCAGGATTCCAGCCTTCCTTGGCCAAAACCTGGACCTTTTTCTCAGGATCAACCATGGTCTTAGCTTCTTCATAGATTGACTGAACGATTTCCTTGCGCTCTTCATTTTTCTGGTGAATCATGAGGGCAATCTCATGAGCTTCCTCGTCGTCAAATCCAGTCAGCAAATCAATGGCAGGATTAGGATCATCCAAGCGCCCCAAGGCATTTAAACGAGGGGCAATCTGGAAACCAACCGTTTCTTCTGTTACTTCATTAGCAGCAATTCCAACCATGTCTAGCATTTCTTGTAGTCCAATGCGCTGGGTATGTCCCAACATTTCCAGACCATATTGGACCAAAATGCGATTCTCATCCGTCAAACTCACCATATCAGCAATGGTACCGATAGCGACCAAATCAAGCAATTCCACTTGCACTTCTTCTAAAAGAGCGCAAGCTAGCTTGAAAGCCACTCCGCATCCGGCCAAATATTTGAAGGGATAATCCGCATCTGGATGCTCAGGGTGAACAATCGCATAGGCATCAGGAAGGGTTTCCGGCATGGAATGGTGGTCGGTCACAATGACATCCACTCCCATAGACTGGGCCAGTTCAATTGCTTCGTGACCCGCAACCCCATTATCCACTGTCACAATCAAGGAAATACCCTCTTGCTCGATAAAGTATTTATAAACACTGGCATTGGGACCATAGCCATCGGTAAAACGATTGGGTAGGTAAACACGGCACTCAGCACCAAGCTGTTCCAAACTTTCCTTCACAATCGAAGCTGAAGTCATACCATCCGCATCGTAGTCTCCATAGATGAGAATGTTTTCCCCTTCTTCAATGGCCTGACGAATCCGTTCCACTGCCTTGTCCATATCATGGAGCAGATAGGGGTCATGTAAGTCCTCTAAAGAAGGTTCTAAAAACTTCTTTAGACTTTCTTCATCCTGAATCCCTCTTTCAAATAATAAGCGAGCCACCTCAGGACCCAGCCCAGCCTTCTTGGCTATCTTTGTAAAATCCGCATCTTCAACCTGCGGGGCAAACTGCCATTCATAAGTAGGAGTTATCAAAAAAACATCCACTCTTTCTAAGAATTCTATCGTTTCATTATAACACGATTTAGGCTTTTTCTCTATCCTGACTACTTTTTACTACAATTTTACTAATTTTTTTCTGATTTAATTTGACAAGACAAATCTTTTGTTGTAGAATCATGTTATAAAATCTAACACAAAGGAGATCTCTCATGGCTTTAGTAGAATTTAAAAACATCGAAAAATATTACGGAGACTACCATGCACTCCGCGACATTAATCTCCGTTTTGAAAAAGGACAAGTTGTTGTCCTGCTTGGACCTTCTGGTTCTGGGAAGTCCACTCTTATCCGTACGATCAATGGTTTGGAGGCTGTTGACAAAGGAAGTCTCCTAGTCAATGGACACCAAGTAGCAGGTGCCAGTCAGAAAGATTTAGTTCCTCTCCGTAAGGAAGTCGGCATGGTTTTCCAACATTTTAACCTTTATCCACATAAAACAGTGTTAGAAAATGTAACACTTGCGCCTGTAAAAGTTCTAGGAATTGATAAAAAAGAAGCTGAAAAAACAGCCCAAAAATATCTGGAATTTGTAAATATGTGGGACAAGAAAGATTCCTATCCAGCCACGCTATCTGGTGGACAAAAACAACGGATTGCCATCGCACGCGGACTCGCTATGCATCCGGAACTCCTCCTCTTTGATGAGCCAACATCTGCTCTTGATCCTGAGACTATCGGTGATGTACTAGCAGTTATGCAAAAACTAGCGCATGACGGGATGAACATGATCATCGTTACCCACGAAATGGGCTTTGCCCGTGAAGTTGCGGACCGCATTATCTTTATGGCTGACGGAGAAGTTTTAGTAGATACGACAGAGGTTGATGACTTTTTCGACAATCCAAGCGAACCTCGTGCCCAGCAATTCCTCAGCAAAATTATCAACCACGAAAGTGATAAAGTCAAATAAGGAGGCGCCTATGAAAAAGAAATTCTTTTTATCCGCATTATTAATTAGCCTTTTCAGCCTTGTTGCTGCCAAACCAGTCCAGGCCGACACCAGTGTCACAGACATTCAAAAAAGAGGTGAACTAGTTGTCGGTGTCAAACAAGACGTTCCCAATTTCGGCTACAAGGATCCCAAGAAAGGGACTTATTCTGGTATCGAAACGGACCTGGCCAAGATGATTGCAGACGAACTCAAGGTCAAGGTTCGCTATGTGCCTGTTACCGCACAAACCCGTGGCCCTCTTCTAGACAATGAACAGGTCGATATGGATATCGCGACCTTCACCATCACAGACGAGCGTAAAAAACTATACAACTTCACCAGTCCCTACTATACGGACGCTTCTGGCTTTTTGGTCAATAAATCTGCCAACATCAAAAGCATTGAGGACCTAAACGGTAAAACCATTGGGGTTGCTCAAGGATCCATTACCCAGCGCTTGATTACTGAACTGGGTAAAAAGAAAGGTCTAACCTTTAAATTCGTCGAACTTGGTTCCTACCCAGAATTGATTACTTCCCTTCACGCCCACCGTATTGATGCCTTTTCCGTGGACCGCTCTATTCTGTCCGGCTACATTAGTAAACGGACAGAACTACTAGATGATAGTTTCAAGCCATCTGACTATGGCATTGTTACCAAGAAATCAAACACCGAGCTCAGCGACTATCTTGATAGCTTGGTCACTAAATGGAGCAAGGACGGCAGTCTTCAGAAACTCTATGACCGTTACAAGCTCAAACCATCTAGCCATACCGCAGATTAAGGAGGACACCCCATGACAGATTTATCATCTTGGACAGCCTATTTTCAGGATTTTGGACAATTTTTCAATGGTTTCCTCTTCACCCTTGCCCTAGCGATTGGCTCCTTTATCCTAGCTATGGTCTTAGGAATCATCTTTGGAGTCCTATCAACTAGCAAACATCAAATTCTAAGGATTTTGGCTCGTATCTTTGTCGAATTTTACCAAAACACCCCCCTCTTGGTACAGTTTGTTATTGTTTTTTATGGTTTGCCTCTTATCAGTGAACACACCATCATGATTCCAATTTATTGGACAGCTATTCTCTGCGTAGGACTTTATCACGGTGCTTATATTGCTGAGGTGATTCGTTCAGGGATTCAGTCTATCCCTAATGGTCAGATGGAGGCTGCCTTGTCGCAAGGTTTCACCTATATCAGTGCCATGCGCTTGATTATCTTGCCTCAGGCCTTTCGTATCATTCTCCCTCCTTTGACCAACCAAATCGTTAACCTTATCAAGAATACTTCAACAGTTGCTATCATCTCTGGAGTGGACTTGATGTTTGTGACCAAGTCTTGGTCAGCTCTCAACGGAAACTACATCCCTGCCTTTCTAGGTGCTGCCCTACTCTACTTTGCCCTTTGCTTCCCTGTCGCCCAATTTGGTCGCAAGATGGAGCAAGCCAATAAAAAAGCCTATTCACTTTAGGAGGTTACTATGGAATCTATTTTAGAAGTTTTGACCCCAGATAACCTAGTCTTTATCTTTAAAGGATTTGGCTTAACTCTCTACATTTCTCTGATTGCTATCGTCCTCTCGACCCTTATCGGAACAGTACTAGCCGTCATGAGAAATGGGAAAAATCCTGTCTTACGGATCATCTCCAGCATTTATATCGAGTTTGTACGTAACGTTCCCAACCTCCTCTGGATTTTCACCATCTTTTTGGTGTTTAAGATGAAGTCCACACCAGCTGGTATTACAGCCTTTACCCTCTTTACCTCAGCAGCCTTGGCTGAGATTATCCGAGGTGGCCTCAATGCCGTAGACAAGGGACAATACGAAGCAGGAATGTCGCAAGGATTTACCTCTGCGCAAATCCTCTACCACATCATTCTCCCACAAGCAATCCGTAAAATGTTGCCAGCCATCATTTCTCAGTTTGTAACCGTGATTAAGGATACCAGCCTTCTCTACTCTGTTATCGCCCTACAAGAGCTCTTTGGCGCTAGTCAAATTCTCATGGGACGTTATTTCGAACCTGAGCAGGTCTTCAGTCTTTATATCTTGATTGCTCTGATCTATTTCAGCTTTAACCTAGCAATTTCAAGCCTGTCCCGCATGCTAGCCAAACGCTGGCAACAAGCAGCAGAATAAAAAAGAAATGTGAACTCAAAACAAGGGTTCACATTTTTTGCTATAAATGAAAAAGGGCAACTCTATGCTATGCAAACGTTTTACTTTTTGGTAAAATGACTTTAAAACCATAACGTAAGGAGAAAAACAATGATCCACGAACTTTGCAAAGAATTCTCTCAGCTGGAACAAGTAGAAGCCATCGCTCTAGGTGGTTCACGTGCAGGACAAGACTATGATCAAAATTCTGATTATGATGTCTATATCTATCTCAACTCACCTATTGATGAGGCGACTCGCCTAAAAATTTTGACTAAGTACTGCTCTTATATGGAGATTGGAAACCAGTTTTGGGAATTAGAGGATGACTGTATACTAAACGACGGTATCCAAATCGAGTTGATTTATCGTTCACTGGAGTCGTTTGAACAAGAACTAAACTCAACTGTTTTTCAGTATCAAGCCCAAAATGCTTATACAACCTGTATGTGGCACAATCTACTTCACAGTAAAATCCTATACGACCCGAATGGGCACTATACTTCTCTCCAAAAAGCCTACCAGATTCCCTACCCACAGGAACTCAAAAAGCATATCATTGAAAGGCAACTCCTTTTACTAGAACAATCCATGCCTGCCTTCTCTCACCAAATAGAAAAAGCTATCAAACGCCAAGATCTTCTCAGCATGAATCACCGCTCAAGTGAATTTTTTGCTTCCTACTTTGACTTGTTGTTTGCACTCAATGAGCAAACCCATCCTGGTGAAAAACGAATGATTGACTATGCTAAGACCAATTGCGCTCTCCTACCTAAGCAATTTGAAGGAACTATTCGCGACTATTTCCTACTACTCTACCAACCGCAGCAAGGAAAGCAAGCGGTCCTAACCTTACAAACCATCTTAAAACAACTAAAGGACATTTTGCCATAAGTAAAAAATGAAGTGTGAACCTGAAACCAAGGCTCACATTTTTTTACTTAACTGTAAAGCATCTAGTACACTTGAACACAGTTCCTCTTGCCCAACTTCATAAAAAATCGGAAATGAAAAAAGAGGACTCTAGCCCTCTTACTTGATCATTTTATCCTGAGTTTCAGCTACAACCTGAGCCAGACTTGTCTGACGAAGTTGGTTTTCCATCGCTAGTTGGATATCCAGCAATTTTTGATCCAAGACTTCATGAATATTTGCTCCTACTGGACAGTTAGGGTTGGGATTGTCATGAAAACTAAAGAGTTTACCAGATTTTCCTAAACATTCAACAGCCTGATAAATATCAAAAAGGCTGATATCTTGGAGGTCTTTGATAATCTCAGTACCGCCCGTCCCACGCGCAACTGATATCAGTTCAGCTTTTTTGAGTTGGGACAAGGTTTTGCGAATAATAACTGGATTGACTCCAACACTGGCTGCGAGAAAATCACTAGTTACCTTACTCTCTTGACTCTTGATGGCAATGATGATCAACATATGAGTCGCAATCGTAAATCGACTTGAAATTTGCATCTTCTTCTCCTTTCGCATCCTATCTGATACCCATTATACCCTTTTATGTTGTAATGTCAATTATTACTACAAAGAGTGTCCTCTAAAAAAGCCTTGTATTCCCTAATAAGTCCAATGACATAGAGAATACAAAAGCTTATCCTTTATCCAATTTTACGAGCAGTTCCCTTTGTTTTGTGGCTTGACCAGACTGAACTGATAGAAATCCCCGCACCAACCAAGGTAAAAACAGCTAACATCCCTAGATTAAAGAAATAATTATCTGGATATTCTCCGCTTGCAATTAGTTCATTGACCACTCGGAAAGCATAGGCAAACTCAACCCCTAGTTGAGCTACGACTTCCATTGCCAAATCGATTTGATTCACTAAAAAGACTGTGACTACCATCAAAACAACAGAAATCAGAATCCCTTTTCGTGATAACTTTCTTGCAAACATTTCATATCCTTTAATGGTACAAATTCCAAGAACAAGCCCCGCTGCGACAGCTACATAACCAAGACGTGCGATGAAAAGAGCAACCGCCCCACCAATCAAGGCTCCAAGTAAGGCTCCAATGGTTCCAAGAAGAACATTTTCCTTCTGACTGTGATAAGAATCCATTTCAATTTGGAGATTGCTCTTCAAAAATTGATAGCTTTCTTCATTGATAATGAAAATCGACTCTCCTAATTGATAAAGACTAACTGGCCCCTCTTGACCGCTGTAGCCACAAACTTGAACGAAGTGATGGGATTCAAGGAAATCTACAAAGTCTCTTATAAGTGTCTGTAACTTTTCAATTGTCTTTGATTTGCGCATCGCACCTTTGACAACGATAGATACAGTGTACTGATTAATAGATAAGGTTGACAAGTTTGGAAGTGATTCGCTCTTAAAGTCATCCAACACCAACTCGTTTTCTTCTGAATCCGCAGGATTGCCATTCAAGCTCACACTGACACTAAGTCGAAACTGATTTTTTACATCTGCTTCATGTAGCAATAGCAAGTAACCTGATTGCACGCCATAAATGCTTCCAGACTCCTCATCAAACTGTAGGCCTAGTCCCGACGCAATTGCCTGTAATTCTTCTGGCTTCATAAATAATCTCCCTTTTATTTTGAACATCAATTAGTATGGTGTTCAAATTATATATTTTTCCATATTCTAGCATAAATTTTATAAGTATTCAATTCATATCCATTTCGACTTATCGCGAAACAGCAGTCACTAGACTATCCTATTTCTAGTCAAAACTCCTTTTAAAACCAATCTTTCTTTTCTCTTTCCATCCAAAGTTCAACATCTTGATCATAACCTTCTTGCTCGCTAATCTTCCCCAACAATTCATGATTATGAGTGTGGTGAATTCCATTTACCAAGCTTTCATAGTAAACCTGAAAATAAGGGAGCTTTAAATCCTTAGCCAACTGCAATTCAGCTTCTACATCATAATCCACTCGACGAAAATCAACATCAGACAAACCTGCATCATCTAACTCTAAAATCATATACTGGGCACGCAGGTCCTTACGCAACTTCGCATCTAAAAAGAAGGGTTGGCCAATCGAACCCGGATTAAGAATCAACTGTCCGTCACTTCCGTAACGAAGAAACTGTTGGTGGATATGGCCATACACTGCGATAGAAGCATATGGCTCCGTCACCAATCTATCAAAATCTTCTTGTTTTCCCGTATGAATCAACTCCCTACCCCAGTTTTTATCAGGAAGATGATGAGTGATTCCTACCGTTAAATCACCAAACTGACGATGAACTTGCATAGGTTGATCGTGGAGGTCTTCGATTTCTTTAGGGCTAATTTCTTCTAAGATGTACTGACTTTGGCGCAGGAGATAACGATGACTCACTTTTGTAGGATCTAACTTACGATGTAGGCCTAGCCAGAGACTATTCTCCCAATTCCCCAGCACTCTTGCAGTGATGGGCAAGCTAGCTAAGAGGTCCAATATCCTTCTACGCCCTGTTCCTGGCATCAGAATATCTCCCAAAAGCCAGTACTCATCTACCTCTGCCGCTCTTGCATCAGCCAGAACAGCTTCCAAAGCTGTCGTATTTCCATGTATGTCTGAAAGAACTGCTATTTTGGTCATTCTTTCTCCTCATTTCCTCTTACTTCTTCTGTTAGTATTATAGCAGAAATGCCATAAAATAGAGTCGTTTCTGCTCTCCTAGAAAACTTGGAAAATCACTCCTTTCTTGCTATAATATAAGTAAAGAGAATCCTCATTTATAGCAAGATACTCTTCAGTAGCACTCTTTTAACAAGGATTGGAGGACTATTGCCATGAAAAAATATCTTAAGTATATCCCATACTACCTTGTCATTTTCTTCTTTTACTGGCCCCTCTATGAGCTATTCTTACTACTCATCACTGACCCATATACACTGAAGGAACTGTACATTAACAACATCATCCTCTTTTCACCTTTAGCAACCTTCATCGTATCCCTTCTTTATAGCTACCGGTTTCATTTCTCACTTTGGTGGTTGCTGGGTATTGGACTGCTCTATTGCTTTACCATCATCACCTTTGGTGAGTTCATTCTTCTTTATCTCGTAGCCTATGAAATCTTCGCCCTACTTGGTATGGCATCAGGTAGAGGTCTTAGCCATCTTACAAACAAGCAGAAAAGTAAAAAAATAGGATAAAAGCCTTGAAAAATCTCGCAATCATGCTATAATAATGCATAGAGACAAGTCACTTAGCCCCTTTCTACTAGAGAGTGCGTGGTTGCTGGAAACGCATAGAAAGACTAAACTGATACTACTCTACTGGCTTTTATGCAAACATAAAACGGTGGCTACGTTAAAGCCAATCAGAGGTGTCCCTCTTTTTTGAGGAACATAAATGAAGGTGGAACCACGTTGCGACGTCCTTTTAGGATGTCGTTTTTTGTTTGTCAGAAGGAGGAAGAATGATGCTTTATATGATTGGCGGATCGCCTTGTAGTGGAAAGTCAACAATTGCCTCACTTCTTGCTAGACAGTATCAACTACTTCATATCAAACTGGATGATTTGGTAGAAGAGATGATGAGTCAAGCAAGTGCAGACTCACAGCCAATTTGCCTTCTTAGGAAGGATAGAAATCCAGAACAAATCTGGATGAGAAAGCCAGAAGAGATGGCAGATGAAGAATGGTGCTTTTATGAAGAGATTTTTCCATATGTAAAATCTTACTTGATAAAAAAACAAAACAGACCTCTCTTGGTGGAGGGAGCAGGACTTTTGCCTCACTTGGTAAAGGAGCTTGAATGTCAAGTATCATCCTATCTATGCTTGACTCCGACAGCTGATTTTCAAAAAAAGCATTATATACAGAGAGAATGGGTTCCTTATGTCTTAGAGGGTACAACCAACCCTGATCAAGCTTTTGAAAACTGGATGCAACGAGACATTCTTTTTGCTCAAATGGTTCGTAAGGAAGCGGTGAGATTAGGCTATCCTAGCCTCGTAACAGATGGTAGTCAATCAGAGAATCAGACTGCGGAAGAAGTTGCTCGGCTCTTAAAATTGTCCAACAAAAATAGAATAAATATTTAAGGAGAAAACCATGATTAAGATTACTTTCCCAGATGGCGCTGTTCGTGAATTCGAATCTGGCGTTACTACTTTTGAAATTGCCCAATCTATCAGCAATTCTCTAGCTAAAAAAGCTCTCGCTGGTAAATTCAACGGCAAACTCATCGACACGACTCGTGCTATCACTGAAGATGGAAGCATCGAAATCGTGACACCTGATCACGAAGATGCCCTTCCAATCTTGCGCCACTCAGCTGCCCACTTGTTCGCCCAAGCAGCTCGTCGCCTTTTCCCAGACATTCACTTGGGAGTTGGTCCAGCTATTGAAGATGGTTTCTACTATGATACGGACAATCAGGCTGGTCAAATCTCCAACGAAGACCTGCCTCGTATCGAAGAAGAAATGCAAAAGATCGTTAAAGAAAACTTCCCATCTATTCGTGAGGAAGTAACCAAAGATGAAGCGCGTGAAATCTTCAAAAACGACCCTTACAAGTTGGAATTGATTGAAGAACACTCTGAAGACGAGGGTGGTTTGACCATCTACCGTCAAGGTGAATACGTGGACCTCTGCCGTGGACCTCACGTCCCTTCAACAGGCCGCATCCAAATCTTCCACCTTCTTCATGTAGCAGGTGCTTACTGGCGTGGAAATAGCGACAACGCGATGATGCAACGGATCTACGGTACAGCTTGGTTTGACAAGAAAAACTTGAAAAACTACCTTCAAATGCGTGAAGAAGCCAAAGAACGTGACCACCGTAAACTTGGTAAAGAGCTTGACCTCTTCATGATTTCACAAGAAGTCGGACAAGGTTTGCCATTCTGGTTGCCAAACGGTGCGACTATCCGTCGTGAATTGGAACGCTACATCGTAGACAAGGAGTTAGCTTCTGGCTACCAACACGTTTACACTCCACCACTTGCTTCTGTTGAACTCTACAAGACTTCTGGTCACTGGGATCATTACCAAGAAGACATGTTCCCAACTATGGACATGGGTGACGGGGAAGAATTTGTCCTTCGTCCAATGAACTGCCCACACCACATCCAAGTCTTCAAACACCATGTTCACTCTTACCGTGAATTGCCAATCCGTATCGCTGAAATCGGTATGATGCACCGCTACGAGAAATCTGGTGCCCTCACTGGTCTTCAACGTGTACGTGAAATGTCCCTCAACGACGGTCACCTCTTTGTCACTCCAGAACAAATCCAAGAAGAATTCCAACGTGCCCTTCAGTTGATTATCGATGTTTATGAAGACTTCAACTTGACTGAATACCGCTTCCGTCTCTCTCTTCGTGACCCTCAAGATACTCACAAGTACTTTGACAACGATGAGATGTGGGAAAATGCCCAAACCATGCTTCGTGCAGCACTTGATGAAATGGGTGTTGACTACTTTGAAGCTGAAGGTGAAGCAGCCTTCTACGGACCAAAATTGGATATCCAAGTTAAGACAGCTCTCGGAAAAGAAGAAACCCTTTCGACTATCCAGCTTGACTTCTTGCTTCCAGAACGCTTCGACCTCAAATACATCGGGCCTGATGGTGAAGAACACCGTCCAGTTATGATTCACCGTGGTGTTATTTCAACCATGGAACGCTTCACAGCTATCTTGATTGAGAACTACAAAGGTGCCTTCCCAACATGGCTTGCACCACACCAAGTAACTCTCATCCCAGTTTCTAACGAAAAACACGTAGACTACGCATGGGAAGTGGCTAAGAAACTCCGTGACCGCGGTGTCCGTGCAGATGTAGATGAGCGCAATGAAAAAATGCAGTTCAAGATCCGTGCTTCTCAAACTAGCAAGATTCCTTACCAATTGATCGTTGGGGATAAGGAAATGGAAGACGGAACAGTCAATGTTCGTCGCTATGGACAAAAGGAAACACAAACTGTCTCAGTTGATGACTTTGTCCAAGCTATCCTTGCTGATATCGCCAACAAATCACGTGTGGAAAAATAAAACGATCACTGTCTGAGAAACATTTTTCAGTAAGAAAAAGCAACAACTGAAATAGTTATTGCTTTTTTATATTTTATTTAACCTGAGCTAGTCGTGATTGGTCAAACCACCACAAATGGTATCCTCATCAACAATCCTTTCTATCCACTAACTGTTGGATATAGGATATCCTCCCAAGATTTGCTTCCTCGAGTTAGAAAAGTTCAATATCCTCAATCCTTGTCTGCTTCATTTTCTTTTACGAGATCGTTTTGTGAATCTTTTTCAGAGAGTTTTTGATCGATATACTTGTTAATGTTTTCATAAAATTCCTTGGTCATCTCACTATCTAATTTTGTCGAATTATGGACTTGATTGACTTTTAATTGAACAGATTGAATACCGTAAGAGGCTTGTTTTTGGTGGAGTGTTTCTAATTCTTCTTCTGAAATCGGATCTCCAACAACTGTCAAGACCAATTCATTGTCCCTAGACTTGTAGACTTGATTAATGACCGTATGATTAGAGAACTCTTTTCCTACAAACTGTTTGATCCCTTCTTTTCGCGCTTGATCTATCGTCAGAGTGACTGCTGAATAACTGGCTGGAAGAACCAATAATACAATCAAGGATATCAAGCCAATTTTCATTTTAATGTTTAGCTCTTTAAATGAACTTAAGGGAGATTTCCTCATCAAAATTCTTGTTCCAACAATATTTGTTAACATGATGAAGACACAGTTGATCAAGAAAAGATAGAGAGCCCCGAATAAAAATCGTACATTTCCATTAGCTAAACCATAACCTGCAGTACAGATAGGTGGCATCAGAGCTGTTGCAATAGCTACTCCTGGCACGATATTGTTTGCTTCTTTTTTCCTTGAACCAATTACGCCTGCTATCCCACCAGCAATAGCAATGAGAACATCCCAAATGGTTGGAGAGGTTCGTGCAATCAATTCGCTACTTGCATAAGATAAGGGAGAAATCCAGAAATACAGAGTCGAAACAAGCAAGCTGACCAATACTTGAGTAAATAAAACCTCTAAAGATTGCTTGATTAAACGCGTATCAAAAATAGCTAAACCGAATCCTAGTCCAACAATCGATGTCATAAGAGGGGAAATCAACATGGCTCCAATAATGACAGCTGTTGAATTCATATTTAGACCGATA
>NZ_KV822038.1:0-5719 GCF_001815805.1 Streptococcus sp. HMSC072D05 | reverse complement strand
CATATTTAGACCGATAGAGGCAATAAAAATCGCACACATCAAAATCACTATATCTCTTAATCGAACATGAAGATCATCATATAATTTCTCACGGTATTCACGTGTTGAATAATTTCCGGTCATTGGTTACTCCTTTTATTTCATATAATCTTGTTTCTGCTTGGATGATGGCAGAGAGACTTCTTTTCAATCTTACATATTTTTAATTCTCACCTGTTATTTTTTTGAAAATTATCTTTTAAGCATCCGTCAGTCTATCCTTAACATTATATCAAAAATTTTACAGTCTTTCTCTGAAGAAATATATCAATTGAACAGATAGAGAAGGAAGAAACTTTTGTTTCCTTATACGAAAAAGAAAAAAATGGTATCTCCTCTGAAAGAAGATGCCGTTTTAATCTTTAAACAAGATTGGTGTGTTCGACAATCCATTGCTTCATTTTTATTTTCAATCAGAAGCCATAGATCCCAAACGTGATGATGGTTAGAAGAAACCCCTTGATCCAGTTGCCGAACAGTTGTGCTCCAGTCCCGTCAAAGTATAGACGTTGCTCATCCACTACCGTGTGTTTGGTTTTCAATTTTGCATCATGCAAACCGCCCAAGATGTTGCGATCCCCAAGGTAAGCCTGAAAATTATGGCTACTAAGATAGAGTATCCAATATAATCTAGGATTCCTCCGTCAAAATAACTTTCTTTCATTTTTGCCTCTTTTATTTTTTGACTATATTCTAGTCGTTTCCTAGTGTAACATTTTTTACATCTGGACAATCTTACGGTAACTTCTAGACATTATCATGAAAATAGAGATATAGACTAGAACAAAAATTCCACAGATGGATAAGGTCATCATCAACTATGCTCACTCAATCATCAGATTCCTATTGGAAAACTTGATGCGTACTGTTGTTCCTTTTCCAACCTCAGACTCGATGCGAATCTGGTGACCCAGTTCTTCAGAAATTTTCTTAGATAGATAAAGTCCAAGTCCAGATGACTGCTGGGTCAAACGCCCATTGTAGCCTGAAAAGCCACGTTCAAAGACTCGGAGGACATCACTGTTTTTAATCCCGATTCCCGTATCCTTGATACAGAGCTCCTGACCTTCCATATAAATCTCTAGCCCACCTTCCTTGGTGTACTTGAGACTGTTTGAGAGGATTTGTTCAATGACGACCAACAGCCATTTCTTATCAGTCACGATGATTTTGTCAAGGTCATGGAGATTGAGCGTCAGTCCTTTTTGGATAAAGAAAAGGGCATACTTGCGAACCACTTCCTTCACCAGATCCTCCACTTGAACCTTTTCAAATACTAAGTCATCGTGGAAGCTTTCCAAACGAAGATACTGCAACACCAGATTGGTATAGGAGTCAATCTTGAAGATTTCCTGTTCCAGTTGCTGCTTAACCTCCCGATCAGAGACTTCTGCTACCAAGAGACGACTCGCTGCAATGGGGGTCTTGATCTGATGAACCCACAAGGTGTAGTAGTCCAGCAAATCCGTCAGCTTGCTCTGAGCTTCAGACTTCTTTTGATACAATTCAGACTCACGCTCTTCGAGCTTTTCTGCTAGCGCACATTCCAGAGGAGACTTGGGATCTCGCTCAGCATAGAGTACTTCCTGCCGGTAAACCTGAACTTCTGCAAATATATCCCAAGCCAAAAATAGGAAGGTCACAAAACTACTGAGCAGAAAGAAATAAAGAAAATAAGTTCCTAGACTAGCAAATAAAAACTGAAAGAGAAGGACGAGAAAGCCTAATGAAAAAATATAGGTAAAAACGCGACTGCGAGAACGCAGATAGGCTAGAAAAAATGATTTCCAATCAAGCATGTTTCAGTCCGTATCCTATCCCTTTCTTGGTTTCGATAAAGCCTGCTAAACCTTGCTCCTCCAACTTTTTGCGCAAGCGAGCAACGTTGACAGACAAGGTGTTATCATCGATGAAAAAATCGCTATTCCAGAGTTCCCGCATCAGGTCATCACGCGCCACGATATTGCCAGCATGTTCAAACAAGACCCGCAAAATTTGAAATTCATTCTTGGTCAAACTCAGGACTTCCCCCTGATAGTGCAGGTCCATCGACTTGGTATTGAGAATCACACCTGCATACTCTAGCAAACTTTCATCCCGTCCAAACTCATAGGAACGGCGCAGTAAGCCCTGAACCTTAGCCAATAGAACCTGCTGGTCAAAAGGCTTGGTCACAAAGTCGTCCGCTCCCATATTGATCGCCATGACGATATCCATAGCCTGATCTCTCGAAGACAGAAACATGATAGGCACCTTGGAAATCTTGCGAATCTCCTGGCACCAGTGATAACCATTAAAAAGAGGCAGACCGATATCCATGAGGACCAGATGAGGCTCCGACTGAACAAAAAGGCTCAATACTTCCATAAAATCTTCTACCAAAATGACCTCAAAGCCCCACTCAGAGAGCAGTTTCCCAACTTGTTGTCGAATGACTTGGTCATCTTCTACTAGTAAAATCTTGTGCATGCGCTCCTCCTTTGTTATTTCTCAAAATATCAAAATCCTTCATATCAGATTTACGGATCAGTATCTCATGCTGTTTAGCAGCCTATTTCCCAAAACCAGATCAGAAAACAGATGCTAAATAGAGGACATTCCCACTGATATCATACCTTATTTTTAATTATAGTTCCAGCCTTATCCTATATTTTCCTTTTTGTGCTCATTTAGCTAGCGTTTCTTTAACTTATTTAATAGATCTAGCCTTCTTATTGACAAGCTAGCCATGATTTGTTAGAATATGAATGAACAAATAAATTTATTCATTCATAAAGCGAAGGAGGTTAAATCATATTGGACAAAAAACAATCTTTAAAAACAGCAGCCTATGAAGTTTTTTCGAAAAAAGGTTACAAGGCAACAGGTATTTCAGAAATTGCTAGGCAAGCTGGTGTTGCAGTTGGTTCTTTTTATAACTATTACGAGAGTAAAGAAGCCATTTTTCTAGACATCTATATAGATGAAAACAACCGTGTTCGCCAAGCTATGATCGAAGAACTGGATTGGGAAATTGACATGATCGACCTCATTGGTCAACTATTTGCTCAGTCCAGAACTCTCGTTTCTTCCAATAAAATCCTTGCAGAATGGTACAATCCTGCCATCGCAGATGAGTTACACAGCTACTATTCCTCGGAAGAAGGCAAAGTCGCAAATCCTTTTCATCAGTTTCTAGTTAAAACTTTTACAAATCGTATGCAGTCTGAAGGGTACTCGCCAGAAAAGATTCAAGATATTTTACAGGTTTATAATCTGTTTTACTATATGGATATGCATATCACGGAAAAAGATTTTCCAGATATTGGCAAAACTGTTGAAATACTTGCGACCAACTTCATTAAAGGAGTTCTAAAATAAAGAATGGATTTCTTTATTTTTTGAAAAGATATGAATGAATAATTTTATAGTTCATTCATAAAATTAAGAACAGGAGTCATAAAAAATGAAAAGAGGTAAAAAAATGTTTATTATCATTCTATCAACACTTGGAGCGATATGTATTATAACTTGGGGTGCCATCGCTTATCTTGGACGAAGCCAGACATTATCTATAAAATCCATTGAAAACCCCAGCGGAGATCTATATTTAATTCATATCACAAAACCGAGTCATCAAATTTGGAAAGCTGGGGCTTATGCTAAGTTTACACTCCCTGATACCTCGTCCGCTGCTAGGAAAAACGAAGCCAAGGGTGAGCAGACCAGTCGATGGCTAACCATTGCCTCCACACCTGATGAAGATGAAATCCTCATTTTGACTCATAATAGTGGTAGTAACTTTAAGAACACCTTGGCACATTTACCAGCTGGCAGTGAGATTGAGATGAGTTGGCTGGATTCCTCTTTGTCTGTTAAAGATACGAATCAGCCACTAGTTTGCTTTGCATCTGATGTCGGCATTTCTGCTCTACGCCCCTTTATCAAAGAATGGGCTGGTAAATGTCCGATTATTCTCAACCATTTTGACAAAGGAGTTACTATTTTCGATAATGAGATGAAAGAACTGGCTCAAAAAACACCGAATTTTACTTATAAAACTAGCGAGGAACTTTCTCAAAGTCAAGAATTTTTAAAACGTGCTATTGATGAATACGGCAATCAAGCTAGTTATCTCATCACAGGTCAGCCTGATGATGTAAATGAGATGAAGAACTTTTTAAAGGAAAATTGGATTGATAGCAAAAACATACAAGTAAGCTCGTTTAGAGGTTTGAAATAGGAGCAATCTATCTTCTATGTATTTCAATCAAACCCTACTAGCTAATTCTAGGTAAATGTGGTAGGATAAACATAGAGAAAGGAGCTTTTATGGCCAATATTTTTGACTACTTAAATGATGTAGCATACGATTCCTTTTATGACCTCCCCGTGAACGAGTTAGATGTTCTTGCCTTGACTGAATTAACCTACCTTGCTTTTGATGATGTAGTCACCCAAGAACCAAAGCGCCTCATAGATCTAGCATCTCAAATCCCTAGAGAAACGACGATGTTGACCAATAAAAACCGTCTCCAGTTGTTGAATCAGCTCGCTCAACACAAACGCTTTAAAAATTGCAAGCTCTCAGACTTTATTAACGATATTGATCCTGAATTGCAAAAACAGTTTGCAGCCATGACTTATCGTATCAGTCTCGACACCTATTTGCTTGTTTTTCGCGGAACGGATGATAGTATCATTGGTTGGAAAGAAGATTTCCATATGACCTATATGAAAGAAATTCCAGCTCAAAAACACGCCCTTCAGTATTTACAGGACTTTTTTGCTCAACATCCTAACCAAAAGGTTGTCATAGCTGGACACTCAAAAGGGGGCAATCTAGCCGTCTATGCTGCTAGTCAGCTCGATCCAGTCTTACAAAAAAACATTGTCGCTGTCTATACTTTTGATGCTCCTGGACTTCACAAGGAACTAACCGAAACACCTGGCTATCAAAACATGATGGAAAGAACGAAAGTATTTGTCCCACAAGGTTCTATCATCGGAATGATGTTGGAAATTCCGGACAAAAAAATCGTCGTTCGAAGCACCGCTCTAGGTGGCCTTGCTCAGCATGACACCTTTAGTTGGCAGGTTGAAGACAAACACTTTGTCCAACTAGACGAGACCAATAGTGACAGCCAACAAGTCGACACTACTTTCAAGGAATGGGTTGAGACGGTCCCTGATACTGAACTGCAGCTCTACTTTGACCTCTTTTTTGGAATCATTCTCGATGCAGGCATCTCTTCTATCAACGATCTTTCTTCCTTCAAGGTCATTGAACACATTCACCATCTCTTTGTCCAAGCTCAATCCCTCACTCCCGAAGAAAGAGAAATCATGGGACGCTTAACCCAACTCTTGATTGACACTCGCTACCAAGCTTGGAAAAATCGAGAATAGACAAAAACCAACTAATCTAACGATTAGTTGGTTTTTTGTTTAAGAAACTAATGGATACTACTTAGAATCTCGAGTATAGAATTAGTCTTCTTTTTTCTTGCGAGACACAAGTCCAAATCCGCTCATCAAACCAAGTACTCCTAGAGTTGCCAAAGCTGCATGATCTTCCGTACCAGTATTAGGTAATTCTTTGGTTGCTTTAGTAGTTGGAGATTGCTTAGTCGGTTTTTGTTGAGGGGCAGTAACAACTTTTTCGTAGACATGTTCTGTGTCGCCGTTTGGAAGTTTCTTA
>NZ_KV822037.1:60862-80782 GCF_001815805.1 Streptococcus sp. HMSC072D05 | reverse complement strand
TTACCGAAATTCTGAAAAGATAAGGGAAAGTTCTCTCAGGAGAGCTTTACGTCCTCTAAAGACTTCTCCTCCCATTAGACGGTCTATTAACTCTTGTTTTTCCATACTCTGCTTTGATTTGTAATTCTTTAGAAGTTCGTGAAAGAGATAATAATCGTCCAGCCTGAGTCCTTTTTCTCCTAGACGATGACTAATCTCACTCACCTCTTCATAGGGTTCTTTGTCAAAACGGCGCTTGTGGCTTTCCTGTTTACGGATGTAATCTAGGATACGATTTCTAAACTTTGTTTTAAAGCAGACATAAAGTCGATGGCGCTCCCCCTCTAGTAACTCTGGGTTGCAACTCACCAGCTCATACAGACATAACATGCCTTCCTGATCCCAGTCCTCTTTCTCCCACAGATGCAAATGATAATCTTTGCGACACTTATGGACGATTCCCTTACTTTCTTCATATAAATCTTTTAGATTCATAGACCTCTCCTTTCTGCATTTAGTTTAGCAAAATGCGCGAGCCACTGGGTCTACTTCCTCTATTCTATACTTCTTCCTCCCCCAACGGCACATAAAAAGAGAGGCAAAGCCTCTCTGGGGTTATAATTCTGCAATTTGGTTGAGATTCACTTCTGCAATCGTATCATTACCAAACATAGAGATAATCATCTTCACTTTGTTGTTATCAATTTCAGTAATTTTACCTGTGTAGTCTGCAAAAGCGCCATCAATGATGCGGACTGTCTGGCCAACTTCAACATCAATATCGAACTCTTGAACAGTTTGTCCCATTGAAACCAGAATATCACGGATTTCTTGTTCCAAAAGTGGAGTTGGTTTTGATCTGTTACCGTGTGAGCCGACGAATCCTGTTACGTTAGGTGTGTTTCGAACGACGAACCATGCTTCATCGGTCATGACCATTTCTACAAGGACATAACCTGGAAAGCGATTCTCTTCAACTTCCTTTTTCTTTCCATTTTTCTCAACTTGCACGGTTTGTGTTGGAATCTCAACACGTAGAATATTATCCAACATGTTATATGTTTGCGCACGTTGCAATAGATTTTCTTTTACCTTATTTTCATAGCCAGAATAAGTTTGTAGAACAAACCATCCCTTGTCAAAACTATCCATGATATTTCCTTTCATACATATGATAGAAGAAAGTTAGCAGAACTTCTCCACTTTTCTTCTAAAAAATGTTAATAAATCGAATCAAACCTGATACAATCAACTGGTCAAAAATGTAAATGATGACCACAAAGAAGGCTGTGTATTCCATAATAGAGCGAAAATCTCTCCAGCTTTCTTTGCGAGTTGGCCAAGTTGTTTCTTTAAGAAGTTTAAAAATATCCTTAATAAAGCCCATCGTTCTCTCCTATCTCGTTTCTCTATGTGTCGTATATTTTCCACAATGTTTACAAAATTTATTTACTTCTAGTCGTGTTGGCTTGGGGTTCCCACTAATTTTGATTGAATAATTCCTTGAACCACAAACTGCACAAGCTAGGCTTGCTTTTTTTAGTGCCATAACGCCTCCATCTTATCTATTATAACAAGAAACCTAGGCTTTGACAAGCCTCTTAACGAAATAGTATGCGGTAGAATTTTTTAGAATGCCTAAATTCATACATTTTTTAGGAGAACGTCACCGAGTTTTAAAAAAAGACTGAACAAATTTCTTGCTCAGTCTTGACATTGATACACTTATCAGGTATCATTAATTAAAGACTGAGTAAGAAGGACGAGTTCTTACTCGGTAAGGCGAGAAGTGTTAGCGCACTTTTCGTCTTTTTTTATTCGATTAATTTAAGTAAATTATAACACATTTTTACATACCGTGCAAGCATTTTATGTTTAATTGTAGCACAAAAAGACCTTCTTTTACAAAGGTTATTGTTATATAACTTTTTATATACTTTGTTATTTACTTCTATTGTTTTCGGAAGTAAGATAATCTTTTACTATCAGGGTAACATTGATATCTAGATGTATTTTCTTTTTCCGTTTTACTCATTCTTTTTTTAATGGTATAAGCAGAAACTTCCTCTAAAGAAATAAATTTTTCATAATCCTCTCTCCAGTTGCCAAAGAATAGTTCCCTCAAGGAATCCTCATAATTCAAAACAATTATCCGACTCATCGTTTCAGCTCCAGCAAGAGTCCAATACATTCCTCTTTTTTTCATTCTATAAGTGACCTTACGATGCTGACTTTCCATTATCCCGATCCCTGCATGACTGAATCCTCTCTGTTCGGCTGGTTTGGTGTATTGGAAATTCCTCAATATTTTACTCTTGAACTTCTCAAACAACTCTTGTTCTTCTTCTGTCTCGATATAACTTTCAGTCGTATCTAGGACAGTTCTCATTAACTGCTTATCATGTTGCTTAATCGCCTGGAAAGCTCTCTCTAATAGATCTTCAGAGTAAAATTTTAGATAATTCTTTAACTCTTTATTTACATGGTATTCATCCCAGAAATGTTCGTGGCGTTTAATTCGCAAAACCTTCGCAATCTCTTTGAAAACGTAGGGTGTATATCCATGACCTCCATCAGAGTTCGTGATCAATAAAGTCCTATCCGTAACTTCATAATTATTGAATAGATAATCGATCACCTGCTCCCTCACTAAGCGATTGTCAAGACCAATAAATTCCTTTTTGTCCTGGAGTTCAAATCGATTGCTGCCAACTTTCTGGCTTCCCGTATGGACTACAAAATGGGATAAATCGTAATGTTTATTATCCTTCTGTGTGTCACGTGCTTTAACCATCACACCATCACCCTCAATATAAATAACCTGGGCTTTTCTTTTGCTAACTTCTTTATTCTCTTCATAATATCGATAGCCATCTCTTTCCTCCAATAACTTCTCACAAATTTTTACAGCTTTTACTACAATTGGCTTTGTGATAGAGATGTGATAAGTCAATTGAATCACCTGAGTTACTTTATCATATGGCATTAAGGTAGATAATTTAGCCACCTGATACATAAATTCCCAGGAGAAGCGGACGTTCTTCTGAAGCCCTAACTTCTCATCTACTGGAATCACCCAATGATCTCCCTTTTTCCAACGTCTTCTTCTGAAAGTAAACTCTCCAAATGTAAAAGCGACGGTTCGCTCCATTGAATGAATACAGGTATAGCCCTTTGCTTTCATGACTGGAATCATCTCCTCATCATATCTAGAAACAAAGTTATAAAATTCTTTTGCATTTTGAAACAGCAATTGATTTTTTAGTTCTCTCTCATCAAAGAAAGCCATTCAGAATCCTCCCTTATTAAAATTACGCTTATTTTAATAAATTTTGACCTGAATGTTCAAATAATCCTTTGTTCTGACAAAAAAAGAGCCTATCTTTTCAGATAAACTCTTACTTGTCATACCAGGGTTTCTCTTTCTTACTCAAATAGGATTTGCTCATCTCAATAGTAGCTATCCCCATAGGAATCAAAATAATACTCCATAAAACCGTCACAATTCCATCTGCAATAAAGGAAAAACCACCTGTAAAGTGAAGTCCCAAATACAGTAATAATACAACTGGAAAGAAAGCTGGAGCGAATTTTAAAACGGCCAATCCTAAAACAATTATAAACACCATACTAAGACCAAACGTCTTATAAAATACATAGACTGCTATAGCTCCGATAAAAATAAAGAATAGCTGAACAAGTCTTTTAATATCAATGAAAATCATCATAGATTCCTCCTACTTCATCAGTAATATTTTAAAATTTATTATCTCCTTATATGTGGAGGCTAAATAGTTTTTGGTAAGATAACCTATAGAACGTTATTTTTTCTTTCGCTCCATCTTTTCCCATTCTCTTATAATCAGATTCTCAAGATAAGATGAAGCTGATTTTTCACCGTGAAACTCTACTAAAGCATCTAACATATCATATCGAACATTATGATGCAGAGAGAAAGGGAAACGTTGCTTTTTATTGTAGCTTTCAGGAGACTTTCTAGCCTCCTGATTTTGTTTCCTAGACGAAGGAATCTTTTCTCTCTTTGGTGTACTTTGGAATGTTTGTTTTACTTGTGCGAATCGATTCTCTGTCATGCTACCTCTCCTTCTAACACACTCAAAATATTTTCATATACGTAGTTTATATTATCATAAAACTTTTGATGTGTCTCTTGTTGGTTAGCTGTCATCTCTTCATACTGCTCAAAGACACTCTGACTGATTACAAGACTCTTGGCCATGAGCTCTTTCTCCTGGATAGATCCCAGGTAAGCCTGATCTTCTTCAACAACTTCTAAAAATTGTTTACAGGTGTCTGTTACATTGTTTCCAACATATTTAATCTTATTTCCAATAAGATAAGGTTCTGCTTTAACATAGCTTTTCTTAGTAATAACTTCGATAGCTTCGCTCTTAATGAAGTCTACAAAATTTTTCAAAGATAACCAGGCACGAAAACCATTAAGAGAGGCATCAGAAACAGCCAAGACAATATCTGATACAGCTATAAAATTTGCTGTAACTAAACTCTCATCATTGTGCGTATCAATTAAAATGACATCAAATTGTGCTTCTAACTCTTCGTAATGTTCGCTAAACCACATAAACAACTGGAGATACTTGTTGTTTCGACTAGCAAGATCTAACTGCTCATCTGTCAAACGTTCATCACCACAAATCAAACTGAGATTTTCTGATATTGGAACAATTTCATACTCTCCAGTCGTAAATATATCATAGACCGTTTTCTCGCATTTTACATCAAATGTTCTTGTCAAATTGCATTCCCAAGCTCCATCAATAAGCAGTGTTCTAAGCCCCTTAACACGTGCCAACCAATCCCCTTCATTAAAGGTATCTGTAGTCTTACCACCGCCACCTTTCCCTAAGTTTGTAGTCTGAATCTTCATGATTCCCTCCTTGGATAATTGTGTATTTTGTTATATAACTTTTTATATACTTAATTATACCTAAAACAACTTTAATTGTCAATATAAAAGCACAAAAAGTTATATAACTTTTTGTGCAACTTGTTATCCGTATGTACCACCTATATTTCCACCAACATAGGCTTTTAGCTGGATTTGTTGAACCGTAGTATTGAAATTTCCAACGAAATAGCTGTTCTCTTCTCCATTTTTAGTTAGAACAACTAAAAATTGAATAACATCATCTGATTCAGTTGGCATCACTTCCAATTGTTCAGGTTGAAAATCATACTGATTCGTCAGAAGAGCCATCGCAAAGGTTTGAACCATCGCATTCTGTGTCATAGATAAATGATTCTCGATTGTTCCCTTGACATTTGGCAGAAACTTCGTCTTTTTTATATCTGCTACTGCTTCTTCAAAGGCTTTTAACACTTCTTTTTTGTCTTCTAATCTTGCCTCTGCATAGGGACGCTCTAGTTTTAACTTAGCTGTACGATAATTCTTCTCGTCTGCTGTTTCCTCTTTAGAAGACGGTTCGTTTTGAGCGGTTCCTGAAGAACTCACCTGGGCTGTTTCTTCTATTTTAGTTTGTTGAGAGGGCCTGAAACTCGATACAATCCCTATTCCTGCCAAAATCAATAGAGTGCTTACTACAATAGACATAACCATATTCTCTTTTATCCAATCAATCATCTCATATCCTCCTTTTAATTTGAACTTAATTTAGCTTCTCTGTCATCAGGATAAGCAAAAGAGATTTCCTGTTCTTGTTGTTGTGATTTAGTCCAAATACGATAATTCCATGTATATGGAGTTTTGAACTGATCCCAACCACTCAGAGGTGTATTTTGTTCTACAAACAAGATGGAGCCATTCTCAAAAACATGACATACAATTCCAGTATGTCCATATCCTCCGCCCCCTACCTGTGTAGAAAAAATAGCGCCTCTTTTAGGTGTAGTCTTAACTGAATTTCCGAATATTGATGCCCAAGCTGCTGCCTGATCTTTCCCATCACCTTGAACTGAACCAGAATGACCCCATAAGTGATTTCCAATACTAATTGTAAGATTCACACATTGGCCAGCATACTCGTCACTTCCAGGATTATACCATCCTGTAGACTTAGCATAATCCATACCTAAGCTCTTAGGATCAATAATGAATGGTTTCAAGCTATCTGGTAAGTCTTCTGGTTTGTACCCCCACGCAGTCGCATCTGAAGGGACAGTTCCCGTTCCATCGGTACTACTACCAGACTCACCACATCCACTTTTTTCAGCTGAAGAAGACACCACACTATCTGAAGAACTGACATCTTGTGTACTGGATCCTTCATAGGGCTTCTCACCATGAGCAGCAATAGCTTCCTTATCAAGCCACTGATACTTTGTACCTAGTTTTTGGTACATATCAGTTAGTTTGCTCTTATAAGTGCCATCTGTTGCCCATCCACCATCTGCTATAGCAGATAGGCTAGCAATGCCATTTGTATTGTTTATAGCCCCTTTATAAAGTGTCTGGTGAGCCATAAACTCAGCTTTCCCTACAATCCCTGCATCATAGCTAGAGAACCATGTATAAGCTCCTCCTGTGCCGTCTCCAACATTTGCTCCAGGCTTTGTTCCTGTTAGATCAACACTATCTTCACCATACGTCGCAAGAGTAACTGGAAAATTACTTTTGCTAGAGGTTTTAACACCTCCCATGTTATGAGCCTTCCAGAAGGAAGTACCATTAGGATTCGTAAAATTGAACCCATTCTCTATCATTGTTTGAGTGATAGAGGCTGAAGGTAGGA
The DNA here is from genome assembly GCF_001815805.1 of Streptococcus sp. HMSC072D05. GTDB lineage: Bacteria > Bacillota > Bacilli > Lactobacillales > Streptococcaceae > Streptococcus. Next base: position 74,072 of record NZ_KV822037.1, on the reverse strand, counting down.
AACCTCCTGCCTTCCAAGACAAGATATAGGCTTCCTTATGCTTTTTTACAAAGTCATCGATGGAACCATCAGCTGAAGAAACTGTTGAGTCGCCAGTTGAAGATGTTGTTTCTACGGCACCACAATCATTTCTTCCATTATTGGTTACAGCTCCCATTATCCCAACTAACATGGTTATCCCAACATTGACAATTAATAGAAGAGCTACAAGGGGGATGAGGATCTTCAGTTTAAATATTTTTTTCATGGATACCTCGCTTATCTACCACAATCCTAATATTGTTCGCAAAATTCCATAAAAAACTAAAAATACAATAAACCCTATACCTATTTTTTTGAGACCGTTCAAAAACTCCTTATCTCGTTCCTTTTGTGCTTCCAGGCGTTTTGGATCAGATTCTCCCTCTGAAGCGAAATAATCTCTTTCTTGTTTCATGCGATATTTACGAATCAACACATATTGATCAAATCTCTGCTTAGTCCTTGCAATCATTCCTAGTTTATTTTTGGCCATCCTGGTTTATCTTCCTTTCTTATTCAATACCACCATAGCGCTCAACTTCAGGAGCTAACAACTGTTGGTTAAATACTAGGTTTCCAACTCCTGCAATGTTCATGAATAACTGTCCTTTCGCCAGACGAGGCAAAGTCTCTAGTTCAGACTGATTCATTGAGCCAGATAAGGCGTTAGCTAGTAGAGGTACACTTGTTTCATCCGTCTGAGCAAAAACTCTATATTGCATCAGACCAAAAATCCTCTGAACAGCAGTCACATACGGATCCTTATGAGTGCCGATACCTGTCTCAAACAGAATTCCACGTAGTGAATTAACAGACAATACAACACCAGCAAAGTTTTCCCCCATTGTATCAATCATATCAGCCAGGAGATTAACACTACTTTCGTGCTTTGGATTAATAAGTGTCTGTGCCCCACTAATATTAACAATATAGTGTTGCATATCCATCTCCGTTAAGTCAGGCCGTTTCTTTAGTAGTTGCTTACAGCGTTTTCCGTTATTAACAATATCAGCAGAGACAAGTGAAAGAACAGAGAATATCTGAACATTTAGCAAATGAGGGGCGTTCTTCAACCCTGAGAAGTCAAATGTCACAACTTGCTCTGAAGAGATATCTTGAAACTCTGTTGTTCCCTCGAAAATTTCTGCGTTTGTTGTCAATAGCTCGTTAAATGTATTGTAAATACGCTTAACAGCTTTGATTTCAGCCTTATCCATGCTAGAACTTTGTTCCAGTCGACGTTTGTAGGCATCAACAAACAAAATAAAATCAGACAGAATAGGATACTCTTCCTTCACAATATCCGTCGCTTTCAATTTTTCTGGATTCAACGAAGGATTTCGAGCCCACAAATCTTCTTCAATGTAAAACTCATTCAGGAGAGTTCCAAATGTGATTAAATCATCTCCTGTCACTTCGTTATTCAGGAGTTTATAGATACTCTTCAGTTTCTCGATATGAAGGTTGTAAGATTTCTTCTTATCGATTTCAGTTCCTGCTTCATTGGTTACTGTTGGAAATACCTGGAAGATATTGATACGGTTAGCCTCACCTGATAAATCAAGAATCAATCCATGTTGTTTTCGTGTCTGATCAAGAAACTGGCCAGTAGCATCAAAGTTACGAATATAATGCCCCTTCGCATAGAGGCCGTCTGTATGTTTCATAAGGAAGGAACGCTGTCCCATCTTTGGATTTCCAGATAGGATCATAAAGGATCGTGTTCTTTTCGCGTCACGTTCTAGAAAATTGAAATTTACCGCTCCGTTCGTTGGAGTCCATCCAAGATAGAAGCCTTTCTCATCTTCTAGCTTCGTATGATTAAAGAAATATCCACCAGCTATTGAGTGAGCTGGAGTAGGTATTCCTCTTCGGTGATTAGGCAAATCAATCTGGTATTCAGCTGGAATAAATGGGGCATGGTATTCAAAATCTAATTCTCCAGATAGAATAGTGGATTTGAATTTCGACGTTTTGTCTTTGATTTCTTCAACCTTCTTAAATAATTCTTCTTTGGTTGATGCAAACCCAAAGACACGAATATACATCCCATACATAGCTATATTTCGCTTATCAATCTCACGGCTTAGTTTATTAAGATTCTCAATTTCATCTAGTTCTTTCTGATTATTGGTTACTTTGCTATTGTTTGTAATCCGTGTTGACTTTTCTTCAATAGAGTCCTCAATCTCTTTTTGAAGTTGTCTATTATCCTCCTTGTACAGTGACAAGAAGGAACGTGTTCCAGGGATCAACAACAGTTCAGAAAGCCAAAAACGATCCATTCCTTCAGTTGGATACTCATAATAGTGTAAGACCGTATGGTGTCCATCTCCGCTTATCCAGGAGCGGTCATCCTTTTGAAAATCAATATTTCCTTGTGGTTGAATCTGGCTAATAAAGGCAAGGTCATAGCCTTCATTTTTTAGTTGTCTTTGTCTACGTTTTGATAAATCAGGCATGCTATCCCTCCTACACTTTCTCATTCATATTGTTGTATTGCTTTATAATCTGAATTTTCTTCCTGTAGCTGATATCTTGTGGAACAAAATCATTATTTCCATAGGTTTTAGCCTTACGAACCAATTCGTCCAATTCGCTTGTTGTAGGCGCAAATAGCCACAGTATAAACTCTGTATTATAGACTTCTTGTCGGATGCTTTCTTCAACTTTAATTTGGCTTTTAAGCCAAATTTCACGATCCTTGAGTTGTAAAAAACGTCTATCATTTACTGATAACTTAGACATTTCTTGTCGCACTAAATCCAAATGATGACGCAAGTCAAAAATTTGCGTATCTGTATTTGTTGGTAAAGTTGTCGTCTCTATTTGGATATTCGGTCCAAATCGAGTCAACCAGATTTCAAAATTTTCAATAGTTCTCATAACCTCGTTATAAGACATCGATCCTAAATCTTTACCTGGTATCTCCATCAGCTGCAAGTAACCATAATCAACTAACTGAATATAAGCCTGGCTGTTTGGAATGATTGATTTTACATCTAACAACTCAACGCAAGAATGTAAATCAAAATATTCCTGCGTTTGTTTCTTTGTTTCTTGGATACGTCCCAGAGGGCGTTTCTTGTTTTTTGAGGGTTGAACTTGTTTAATCGCCATTATGGTTTTCTCCTTCTGATATAATTCAAGCTAATATAACGTTTTCTTCTTCGTCTGAAGAAAAGAAACATGCTGTGCCAATTCTTTTTGCCACCGTTAGCTGGCAACACCAGATACAAACTCATAACTGGCGTTAAAAAAATGAATGCGAACATCTGTATCCACTGGCTTTTAGGAAAGATTTTTAAGCCAACGCTCAAAGCAATTACTCCAGTAATTCCTACAAAAGCAATATCTAGGATAAGAAGACCTATAATCTTGATTTTGGCGTAGATATCTCTAGGTACACCGTATTTTTCACCGTACATTAATTTCTCCTTTATATTTGTTTTGACACTCACATTATAATGAATAATCGAAAATATCTTTTAAAGGGACAATAGCATTTTCACTATCATCCTTTAGGAATAAAGTACATAAAAAGTTATATACTTTTTTGTGTAATAAAAGAAGCCTCAATCTTGAGACTTCTTAACTAGATCAAAGAATGATTCTTCTGAAAGGAAAGTGATGGATTGACCGTCTGATATTCGTCTAAGTGCTGCATCATGCTTTTTAGACCTTTTATCTGGATCAAAAAGATTCAACTGCTTGTGTCCTAAAACCAATATATCTGTCCTAGAAGATACATAGTTTTGAACGACAGCTCCTTTACTTTCTAAAAAACGTATGGCTTCTTCTCGAGTTAGAGGACGTAGGCTTCCTGTGATAACAATATTCTTCCCTGTTAGATCCATAGTTCAGCCTATTCTTCTTCGTCTTCACTCTCAGCACCTGTGATATGACGTCCTCCCTGCATACGCTGCCCTGCTTGTTGCATCTGTTGGTTCATGTAGTTCATTTGATTCATACTCTGTTGAAGTTTTTGTTGAGAAGAATCAGGCTGTTCAGGCTGTGCTGGCGGTGTCGATTCTGAAACTGGTGCTTCTGCTGGTGGAGTTGAATCTTGGATTGGTGGCTCCTCTCCTTCAGCTGAAGGAGTTGGATCGACAACAGGCGCCTCCGTTGTTACTGGATCGACTGGAGGCTCAGGAATATCAACTGGTCCATGCTGATTAATACCAGGAACTGCATCATTTTTCAATGCGTTATAGGTCGCATTTTGAGCAGAGACAGCCTTATCATCCAGCTTATCTAAAACGTTGCCAACTGCCCCTTTCGTATTTTGCATAGCTTCAAATGCTTTCCATTCTGCCAAATCAACCATATTACTTACACCACCTTTGGCCGCATTCATCAAGCCCTGGTCTTTTACAGAGTTCAAAGCACCTTGAATACCACCTCCAGTTCTGGCAAGGCTATTTCCTAGGATCTGACTTCCTTTAGACAGGGCATCTGGAGCTTTTTGTGCCATATCCATACCAAATTGGCCAAGTGCCATACTACCATTAAAGAGACCGCCTGCTCCAGCCGCAAAGGCATTGCCCATCATCATAGCTCCGAGCAGTTGTTGAGCTGTTTCACTATGACCTGTTGAAACTCCAAGCCAGCGCTCTATCATGGCAACTCCTTGCATGGCTGCGAAGAATACTCCAACATAAACAAAGGCAGCTGCTAGGCACTGTTCCCAAATGTTGAGTCCGTCAAAGAATCCGCCAGAAAGCTTCGATACAGCTGAGACAGAAAGGATTGGTAAATCTCTGAAAATCTCAAGGGTTACACGCATAATAATAACTTCAAAGAAGATTCCTGCCAAGGCACCGCCAATCGTTCTTAACAACTCTTTGTATTTCTTTGAGTTTGATAGAGAACTATAGCCGAGAATCGGAGAAATCATTGCTTCAATCAGAATATCAAAAACTGATTTGACGAGCTTGATGATCATGCTGACCAAAAGAACAACAAGGATAATATACTGGAGGAACATCCCTATCCAGTTGACTTTATAGCGCATATAAACTGATTCAAAAGCACTCAATTGATTAATGACTCGGTGTTCTGTAATGCTTTCAACTCCAGTATTATTGGAATTCAACTTATGGAGGAACAAGCCTTTAATCCCTGCTATTTTGTCGGTTTCCTGCATATCCTTTAACAGTTTTGGATTTGTCGTACCATAGTTTGCCCCAAAATCAATCTTGGTCGCAAAATCAGTCGTGTCCCGCTGTGCAGGGTCATCCGTGATATTATTGACAGGAGTTGACCCCTCCTGAACGGGCTTGATATAGCCATAATCATCCATTGGAAACAACTCTGTAGAAAAATCCTTGTAGATCAAAACTTTTAAGTCTACCACATTATTTTTCATGGGCTGAAGAGCCAAGGAGGAAGTTGGTTGACTACCAGATGGCGCTTCACTGGTGACCGTCTGGATAGACATGGCATCCTGTGCTACTGCTGTTGATATAGTGGTCAAAGCTAGTGGCAATACGGCAGTTACAGCAGTCACCAAAAGGAAATTCGTAATGACCCCTTTGTATTTGACTGGTTTTGTAAAAACTCCTGCAACAGCCGACACAACCAAAATCAGGGTAAACAAGGACGTCCCCAATAACTGAAACCAGTAAAAGAACTGGCCTATAATCGTCTTCTGGTCTCCCAGATAACCGAAGAGACCAAAGAGCTTGAACATATTATTAAAAACATGTTCTAGGCTGGAAGTGATTTGATAAAGAGCCTTGGCAATCCCTCCTGGTAAATAAGTGAGAAATGCCATAAATGCAGGAGTCGGTTCTAAATAGTTATTCCAATAGGAATAGAACTCTGCCAACTTTTTTGCATTCTCGCCTGTGATTTCACCATTGAGATTCTTGACCTCATTCATCAAATCTGAAAAGGTTTGATAGTGCACTAAAGGTACCTTCTTTCTTTCTAAGATACCCCTATCATATTCGATAATGGCAAAATCGTTTTTAAAGGGACAATGAAATTCTGACAATAAAAAAAGCCTCAAATAATTGAGACTTTTGTAAGTTAATCTGCTGTTCCATTGAAATCATAGAAAGCATTGTCTTCTTTATAGCCACGAAGTAATTCAATGACTCTAATTTTTTTACCACCTTCAGTCAAGACGACTTGATAGTAAGCACCAGCCTCTTCAGGCTTATCTGCGTTATCACCAACAGCTATAGTAAAATTATCCTTTCCTTTCAGTTGACTTTCTAAACTAACAATCGTTCCTCTGAAAGAGGCTGGAATTGCCTTCACTTGTTCTTCTGAAAGAACACTGTACCTAATGCTTTTACCGTCATTATTTGAAATGGTTCGCTTTTCTTTATCGAATTTTAAAGTAGATCCTACTCCACCACTAAAAATAGAACTATCATAACTATCTTCTTGTGAAAAGCCTGTATAGCTATCTTTTAGCACATTTTTAGCGAGACTTTCAGGTGATTTTTGACCACATGCTCCTAGTAAAATCAAGGCTAATCCTACTAAAACAATTCTTAAAAAGTGCTTTGCTTTCATCATTTTTTCTCCTAATCATTATTTACCTCATTATAACAAACATCATTTTTTCTTGCAAGTGTTTATATAACTTATTGTACATCTTTTTAGATAACTTCATCCGCAAAGAAATCATCTCCGTCATCATAATAATCATAGTCACCGTGAATAACACTAGCTACAGCTGCCTGAAATAGTTCATCTGTGGAAGCAAATGATTGGGATTGTACCTTTTGTCCTTTACTGTGACGGCCTGATAGTTTAGGGGTCTCTCCATTGTTGCTGAGAAGAGGCATAGTCAAACGTTGCCTCCAGTCGATGATATTGTTAAAGGCTGTACCAGCATCAACTGCGATTTCCTGAAGTTCTAGCTCACGGTGGGCACTTTCGACTGGAATATCCGCAAGAGTCATCGATGTATCAAATTCCTCTTGTAAGAACATGTACTTGTAAGGGAAGCTGTTCTTATCATGTGCGAAGATTGGATCCGTTGTGACCTTACGTCCAACATTATCCCGTCCCTTGACCCCACGTAAGATAACCGCTTCTCCTTCCTGAAGCTTGGCCAATTGTGTTGGTGTCAACAACTCTTGTTTTGGATTCTCGACAGCTACATTTGGATTGGCTTCGTCCAGGATATTGCTGGAGCGCCGTCTTCTGGTGATGGTACGTGTACCCAACTCCCCACTAAATCTCTTATTGGTATCTGGAGACGTCGTTTTGACGTAAACTTTCAATGAACAGTTATCCAGAATCGTTTGCGCAACATTTTCACCATAGACATTAACCAATTGTTCCAAGTTTTGAATCCAAAGATAATAGAGAATGTTTTGTCCCAATCCGATAGAAATTTTCGTATCCATGTGAGGAATAGCTGGAATGTTTGTAAACTCATCCAAGATATGGAGAATACGATTGATACATTTCCGCCCATTTGATAGGGCAAGGTCATAGTTGGCATTGTACAACTGATCCAAGAACAAAGAAACAATCCCATTATACTCTGTTCGGTTTGGCGGTGTTACCAGGTAGATGACCTTGGGTTTATCTGAATAAATCAGTTCAATATCCGACTCTTGGAGAAGATTTTGAGTGTCTTCTTTGCTCTTCAGAACCCTTACATCGATATGATCTAAAATCGGCTTCTTGGTATACTCATCTAGTTCTAAACTATCTCCATCTTTTCGATAGACTTTTTCAGCTGAGAATTGGAAGACCCGATCCCGAACTGGAGACTTACCATTTTTCTTATGATTAAAATCAATCGTAACCGTAAACTGATCTGGAAGTTTAGGTTCGATGGCATAAGTCAGATAGCCTTCTCCATCAATAAGAGCTGTCGCTTGCTTCACATAGTCGACTTGCTTTTCAACTTTGCCCCATTTCTTCAAGCCTGTAATGGTTACCTTAGCAGTCTTATGCTTGAACTCATTTTTTAATTGACTGTTGGTGCTTGATCTAAACTTAACAGACAATCGACGTGGGAAGGCAAAAGACTCTAAATCAATCGAGTTTTTGGAAGTGAGCTTCGCCACGTTGTCTTGCAAGAATAGGTTGATTCCTGTCATCATGCTCGAGTAGACATTTCCTTTAGTCTCATCACCACCAAAGTCTGAGGCACGAAATTCGATATCTGCCATTTGTCTGAATTTGGAGAATTGTTTTTGATTCACTTGTCTCAAATTATCAAAATAGACCGTGATTTTTGATTTCTTGGATACCTGTTGTTCTCTAGTTGGATTCTCAACGACTTCCCCCGTTCCATCCACAAAGACTTCTTCTGATCCCATTGTCGCCAAGAATTTCGCAACGTTAGGGATGGTAATGGTGTCCCAGGCATCGTCTTCACCATTTTGAACGGTTTCATTAGCTCGATCCATCAAAGCCATTGTAAGAGCATTAAACAGGGATATAGAAGACTTACGGAAGTATTCCGCATTTCCCTTCTCTCCACCTTTTTGTTTGGGAAAAATGGATTCTGCGACTGCATTGACATAGGTTTGCGTTTTCTCATAGTAACCTTTCTTGGCAGCTGCAATAGCTAGAGCCAAAGGATTGTAGGACATAGACCAATCCATATTTTGGAAAGAAAGCACATCAACTTCATAGCCACGTTGCCTCATCATTTTGTAAGAGGCTTGGTAGTGTTCTCCTTTCGGGTCTGCCAGAACCAGCGATGGCTGCAACTCCGCACGACTGTTGATATCAATCGCTGTCGTGATCTGACCTTCCCCCTTACCTGAGCGAGTCATCCCAATCCCTAACAGATTCGTCGGCTTATCTTCAATGTAATAATATCCCGAAGGAAAAGATTGCATGCCCAAAATGCGCTCCGCATTGGTCACGTATCGACTGATTGTCTTATTTTGCCATAACATTTGCGTTCGGAGTGTTTGTCCTGCCAAATCATGAGTCAGTTCATGAAATACAGGAGCCCCACCTTCACCTGGATAAGTTAGAGCTTTATTAGGAATCTTTTTGTATTGGCGACGAATTTCATCAACCGTTACAAAGCGGTCATCCCCCTCCTCATTATGGTTGTAGTCACGAAACTGCTCAAAGTTGATCCAAGCAGATTTCCAGGCGATAACTAAGCCCAATAGAAAGAGAGGAAAAGCTAAAATCGGGGCAATCCAAAAGACTTTTACATTCAATAAACTTTGAAACAAGAGGCTGTTTAAGTCAAAGTTTACGGCCTTACTAGCATCTTTAAACGACCAGATACTAAAATAGAGAAAGCGGATTGTAGCCCTCAAAACAGTAACCAGGTAATTGGTTAAGATAAAAGCAATAAAGCTAAAACCTAACCCCATATAAACGAAGCTGCGGTAACTTTTAAAATAAAGAATGGGTTTCATTTCTTTATCAAATCGTTTTCGTTCCCGTTTTACAAAGGGAATCATATAAACAATTCGAAAGAGAATATTCCAAAGAATGAGGGAGACAAGCGCAAATATTTTAGGTATGAATGACTTCATCCAATTGAACAGCCCTCTAGCTGATTGTTTCCATACTTGTCTCCAATCAATTCCTTTACGATTTTTCCAACCTCTTTTAAAAATCTGCTTCAGCCTACTCTTGCTTTTTAGTAACCGCTGATACTGCCTTAAAAAGTAAGGTTGAAAAAGTCTGAAGAGGTAATAACCTGCGACTCCTAGAAAAAGGAGGGTATTGAGCCAACTGGCTCGAATCACTTGGATAAGGGTGTAAAATACTACTTCAAATAACTCAAACAAACGACTACCCCCTCACACCTTCCAAGAACCATTCCATTTTTCGAGTATAGAAACTCGAAAAGAGAAATATGTGAAACTGTAGTCTTGGAGAGGCTTTCTCATAACGGTTAAAGTAATTTTCTAACCATTTCTCCCCATCCAACTGAAGAACATTCAATCGACTAGATCGACTTTGTTCTAAGTAATTGGTCACCTGAAGAGATTCTGCAATCAATTCATCAGACAGATAATTGTATTTTTGTCTTGCCATTGTTGCACTCCTTTCTTATTATTTTTTAATTCCCCTCTATTCTAAGGGATAATATCAAATTCTTTGTTAAAGGGACAAAAGATATTGTTATATCATAAGTTATATAACTTTTTGTACAACAAAAAAGCACACAAGTGTTCTTGTATGCTTTCAATCCCTTTAGAATGGGGATTCTACATCTATTGGTTCAGGATAAGATGGAGGAATAGAACTTTGTGTCGGCTGAGAAAAGCCTTGTTGTTCCTGCTTACGTCGATTAGATGCTTCCTTATTTTCAAGGAAAGTGATTCCTCCTTGTTGGTTTGGGGAAATAAACTGATACGTCCGACGTTGACCTTGTTCATCGTTATATGGTCGTTGGATAATTTCTCCTTTTAAGAGAATTGGAGAGCCCTTAGATAGACTCTGAGCCATAAATTCTGCTTGTTTTCCGTATACTTGCACATGGAAGAAACTAGAAATTGGTTTATTTGTATCATCATTCATACTCGAATCACAAACAAACTCAAATTTGAAACTGGCATGACCATTTTTAGTTTGACCTACTGCATCGCTTGGGATGAATGCAACACGTCCAGAAGCGATAAATACTTGCATTTTTTCTCCTTTCAATAAAGACCACAAGAGAGTTATACCCCAGCTTGTGGTCATCCTTTCATTTTAGTTCATCAAGTTAGTTTTCTTTCGACTTACGAAGACCTGCAAGACTCAACAATCCCAAAATCATTCCCACAACTGGAAGCATGCTTGCTACAGATCCTGTGTTTGGAAGTGATGGTTGGGGATTTGGTTTTCCTGGCTCTTCAGGTTTTGGAGGTTCGGGCGTTGTGGTTGTCACTTTAGCCGTCATCTCTTGTAAATTGACTGTATTGATAAAGGTATTTTCAACCTTCCCAGCTGCAATGCGTTCGACTTCTAGATAGAAGTCTGTATCGAACGTGCCTTTTACACCTAAAGAGTTAAGAAACTCTTTATCAATAGTGTATGACCACTTACCTTCTTGTTCATTCCATGTTACTTTAACAATTTTCTTGATAAAGTCTGAGTTTGTACTTTGGTCGAACTCAAATTGGAAGGCATAGATAGAACCTTTAGGAATTCGGTCACCTGCCTTAATAATTTGACCATTTTTAATAGTCACGTCATAAGGAAGAACCAGGTCTTTTTCAGCGACATATTCTGAACCACGAATGATACCTGACCAGTTACCAGTATAGCGATCATGAACCAAATCCAACTGGTCACTACCATCATATTGGAAGAGGCTATCGTGTTTAGTAGGCACGGTTACACCGTCAAGTAGATAGCGAATATATTGGCCAATCTGTACTTCTTGGCCGTCCAAGACTTTTTTATTATCCTTTTGGTCCAAGACGTGTTTCTCTGGCTTAACGTTTGGAACTTCAACTGTTACAAGATTCGACTGATAGCTATTCCCAAAATCGATCTGTTTAAAGTCATTTTCTGTTGTCTAACCATTGCCCACATCTTTGTATTTCAAGACTTTGGTTGAGTCTAGAACACGAGTATAGCCTGATGTTCCATTTGATGAAGCGATGTAATCTTTGGTAGTTACCTGCGCTCCTGAAGCAGAGGACTCTACTGTTGCTTCAGGATTAGCTGTTGCAAGACTTAGAGCCTGTAAGACAACCTCTTTTGTGAACCCTTCCGTACTTGTTTTAGATTGAAGTTCATTGTATTTCTTCTGCCATTCAGCCTGGTTCTGCTTAGCTTTATCAAAGGCCGTTTGGTTTTGTTTGGCAATTTTGTTGGCTTCATCTACTGAAGAAACTTCCTGTGTTTTAGAAGTTAAAAGTACACCAGATTTTTTCAAATCTGCTGACTTACGATCAGCATCTTGATTGACTTGATCACTAGCATTCTTCTTCTCTGTGTAGGCAGCCATCAGGGCTTTGTTAAGCTCCACTTTGCCTTTTGCAGTCGCAATAGCCTGGTCATTTTGTTTCTTCAATGCTTCTACTTCTGCGACTGAAGAGACCGTACGTGTAACGACTTTAACGTCAACCTTTTCTTTCTTCAGCTGTTCAGATACGCTTTCTACCGCTTTGTTTAGAGCAGTAGCTTGTTCAACAGTAGCATCATACTTAGCTTTTTCACCCAGGTAGGTTGAGACAGCTTGCTGGTTTTCTTCTAAGACTTTCTTAGCTGTTTTAGTAGCTTGCTTGTTTTTGTCAGCAGTTCCATCTGTGGCAGTCGAACCGTCATTCGTCACTGTGACAGTTGTTGATGTTTCGTGCTTGCCTTTTTCAGTGGCCACAAAGCTATTATTAGCTTGAATGGCTTCCTGCGCTTCCTTGAAGGCTGTATTGTTTTCGACTTGTTTTGCAGTCGTTTCTTCAAGTGCTTTGATTTGCTTATCCTGGTCTTGTTTAATTTCACCCTTAGACTGCTCAAGATTTGATGAAGTAGTATCTGTACCCTTATCAATGCTTGATGTCTCAGACACAACTACTCCAGCTTGTTTAGCAGTTGAAGCAGCCTTTGTTACTGCACTATTATCAATCGCTACAGGCTGGCTTCCTGTTGCCTTACCAGCTTGTTTAGCGTATGTGTTGTTGTCGTTTTTGCTTTCAGGCTGTACTGCTTCATCCGCCAATACAGAACCTGCAGAGAAGGCTACAATACCTGCAACTGCAATTCCTGATACTAGGCCTTTAGCCCATTTTTTCTTACGGAAATATCCGTGTCCTTGTGTTTTTTCTGTCATTTAATTGTTTCCCTTTCCATTTCACCTTAAAACATTTTCTTCTTGTAGACGTAGCTGACTGCTGTCAACAACATGGCTCCAATAGCACCCAGAATGCTTTCTGCAGTCCCAGTGTTTGGAAGTGTTTTGAGTTTGCCTTCTGAATCAGTAACAGAGATAGTCTTATCTTCGTTAACTGTTCCACCAACTTCTTCTGGAGCCACTACAGAACCATCTGAAAGGACTACGTTTCCGTTTTGGGTGCTAACAATAGACGCACCTGTATTTGTTTCAACGGGCTCTTTAGTTACATCATGGACAACCTGTCCAGTTGATGTAGATGTTGTCCCAATTTGTGACTTCCCTTGCTGATTTGCTTGATCAGTAGTTTTTGGCTGTTCATCTGGAACACCATCTAAACTACCTGCGTTATCTTTATCTTGCGCCTTATCTGAAGGCGCTGGTTTATCAGCTGGCACTCCGTCAAGA
>NZ_KV822037.1:30587-60762 GCF_001815805.1 Streptococcus sp. HMSC072D05 | reverse complement strand
AGCTGGCACTCCGTCAAGACTTCCTGCGTTGTCTTTGTCTTGTGGTTTATCTGATGGTGTTGGAACACCATCGAGGCTACCTGCATTATCCTTGTCTTGCGCCTTATCTGAAGGTGCTGGTTTATCAGCTGGCACTCCGTCAAGACTTCCTGCGTTATCCTTGTCTGAAGGAGCTGTCGGATCAACTGGAGTAACTGAAGGCTCTGTTGACTGATTTGCTGGAGCCTCTGTTTCTGTTGAAGCGCTTGGTGCTGTCGGCGTAACTACTTCTGTTGTTGGAGCAGAAGAATCAATTGGTGCAAGTTCATCTGCTGATACAAATCCAGCTTGTGCTAATGCGAGTGTTGATAGTGCGAGTGTAGTTAATACTTGTTTCTTGTTCATTGTGATTTTTCCTTTTCTAATTTTTAAGATAATTTGATTCTTTTGGTTCTGTTTCTACAACAAATCCATATTTTGAAGAATCAGAAGTTTTTACATCAAAAGTTAATCTAACACTAGATGATTTATCCCCTCTTTTGACAGACAGGATATAGGAAACCGTATATCTTTGAGTTTCTGAATCATAATTCAATTTCTCTAAAATAACGGACTGTAAAATTCCTTCTTTTGGTTTAGTAAATTTTGCATCACCTTCAGAAAGAAAATCTACTAGGTTTTCTTTTTTGCCCGAGTAATAAGAAGGTAAGAAATAACGGCTAAAGACATCAACTTCATTTTTTGTTGAAATGATGAGTTGAGTATTTTTTTGTTCCTGATATAAGAAATTTACTTTTTCGGACTGACTTGATAGTTGAGCGAAAGCAAAAAATACGCAAACGATATTTATCACTGACAGCACTCCCAAAACACCTAAAAATAGATAAATTTTCTTCAGAGAAACTGACTGCTTTTGAGCCATAGGAGGGGCAACAGTTGTTGGACCTCCTGCTTTTAGATCATGTGATGGACGACTTGGCTGTGAAAGAACCGCCAGCTCACCTTCAGCTGGGAAAAGAGGAAGAGAAGAATCGGACAATCCCATACTTTGTTTATATACAGGATAAATCTGGTTCTCAAAATACTCCCTTTTTTCTTGATAGCTGTAATTCGCAAATTCAGAGCGAGTAAGTATCGCTTGAATGAGGGGAAGCAGGAGATTTTCATAGTCTTCAGTAATCAGAAATGGACTAGCGTAAACCTCTCCTTCTGTTACCACGTTTTTCCCTTCCAGATGGGCGATTGCCACTTTTTTCAGCTGAAACTGACCATACATCTGTTTCAACTCTCTAAATAACAACTCGGCCTGTTGAAATGTTAGGTAGGGTAAACTTTTTGAAATCGGCTGAGAAAAATCAGAAAGATGATCCAATCCCTCAATGATATCAAGTAATTCACTATCATCTTCTGGACCTCTTCCATCTTCCCAGGAGATTTCTAAAAATAGATCATCTGTAATCGTACAGCAACCTTTATTAAAGAGTGAAAAAGCCATAAATCACCACCCCTTAACTTTTCACGAAATCAAAAATCCATTCAATAATACTTGGTCCCGCTGAAACACCAATAATTGCAATTGCAATAGACACCCAATTTTTTTTCATTGAGGCTTTTAACTCCCGTCCACCAAACGCATAAATGAGCGAAGTGACAACGGCAGCTAGACCAAATAGCGCAACACTGACTAGCTGAACTTTTGTAATTCCTTGTCTTGCCAAGTTATCCGACTTAGCAAATGGATCGTCCGCATAGACTGTAGATCCTGTTAGGAATAGGGAAAGGCTCAATAAAAACATCTGTGATTTTGTTTTTACTTGCTGAAGTTGTCTTGTCAAATAGTTTTTCATAGAAATCCTCCTTTGTTTTTTTGACAACGTTAGTATAATAGATAATTGAAAAAAATTTTTTAAAGGGACAATCATTTTTTTTAAGGTGAATTTTAAGAAAATAATGCTTCACCAAATGACCTATTTTCAGTTTCGACGTCGAACAATATTTCTCTTTTATCTTCACGGTGATGCTCATCTGGCGCATCACCCTCTACCCAAAGATGAAAATGATACTCTTGGTTGTGATCGGATAAGTTCAGAAACTCTTTAGAAATTAAAGGAAGCACCTTATGCTTAATCACTCTTTCCAGTGGCCGTGCGCCATCCTTTATATTTGTTCCTACATCCAATAAATAAGTAACCAAACTTTCTTCATAAGAGAGAGTCAACTTTTGATTTTTCATTCTTTCTTCGATTTCTGATAGTTGTTTGACAATAATTTTCTTATTCACTTTCTCGTCTAACATGTTGAAAATTAATTTATATTCAATTCGATTGAGAAATTCTGGTCGGAATTTAGTTTCTAACTCCAACGTCATGCTCTTTTCAAACTGACCTTTATCCCTATCTGTTAGTTTTTTAAAATTCCCTTTCAATTCATACTGCTTAACAATTTTTTCAGCACCAATATTCGTAGTAATAATAATGATTGTATTCTTAAAGCTCACTTGCCTTCCAGTTGAATCAGTCAAGCGCCCTGCATCAAGCACTTGCAAAAATAAATCTACAACTTCTGAATGTGCTTTCTCCACCTCATCTATCAGAATAACGCTATATGGTTTTTGTTTAACCTTCTCAGTCAATTGTCCTTTCGTTCTAGTTTGACGATCGCCAATCAGCTTTGTTATATCTCCCTTTTGTTTATACTCAGACATATCAAAGCGAATGATTGCTTCTTCATCATCAAACATTCCCTCTGCTAATGCCAAAGCAAGCTCTGTTTTTCCAACGCCAGAAGTTCCTAGAAACATAAAGGAGGATAGGGGCTTTCTTTGATCCTGTAAACCAGCTTGTGCAACAGTTATAGCATCCACAACAGCCTCTACAGCCTCATCTTGGCCTTTAACACGTCGTGACAGCTTTTCTTTTAAACCATCTAATCTTTCCTTGTCACCTTTCAAAATCGTCGTAACAGGAATACCTGTTTTATTTTTCAGCACCTCTGCAATTTCTTGCTTCCCGACATGAACCAATCCATTTGTAGAACAAATAGTCGCTGCTTCATCTATCAAGTCAAAGGCTTTATCAGGTAAAAATTGATCAGGTATGTAGCGGACAGATAGCAGTACAGCTTGTTTTACAGCATCCGAACTAATAGACACTTGGTGAAAGTTTTCGTAAATAGTTTTAGCTTGTTCAAGAATTTCAATCGCTTGAGGAGTTGTTGGTTCAGGAACCATAATCGGTTGCATCCTTCGCTCCAGCGCTCGGTCCATTTCGATATATTCATGAAATTCATCTAAAGTAGTTGCGCCAATCAATTGGATCTCACCACGTGACAAAACTGGCTTAATAATATTTCCAGCATCCAGAGCACCTTTATCTGAACCTCCAGCTCCAACAATCGTATGAATTTCATCAATAAAGAGAAGGTTTTCTCCTTTAGTTTCTACCATCTCCTCAATAATTTTTTTAAACTTAACAATAAATCCTCCATCTTCATCTGACATTAAACTAGATAATTCCAGAGAACGTACGGTCAAGTTTTTTAATTTTGGAGATACCTGGTTTCGTAAAATGGCTAAAGCAAATCCTTCAACAATAGCTGTTTTACCAACCCCAGCTTCTCCTACCAAAATTGGATTGTTTTTGGTTCGTCTGAGAAGGGAGGTTTGAACGGCTTCTACTTCTTTATCACGGCCGTACACCTGATAATCTTCTGCTTTTTTTGAAACTTTTTCTGTCAAATTATCTGTATAACGATCTAAATAGGGTGTTTTTTTCTTTTCTTCAGTAGTCACACTTAATCACCTCTTTCTTTTACTTCCTTGATTTGAAGAGTAAGCTTATCTTTTATTGCATCCACAAATTCTCGTGGATTGATTGTCCCTTCTCCAATCTGAGATAGAAACATTTCCCAGCCTCCTGTTGTCTCTGGATCAGAGAACTCATTGTCATAGAGATAATTGATCAGTAGATAGGCTTTGTTGGTAGGCGTTAGTTGACCTGTTTTTTTATCTTTGACAACATAGCCCTTGCTCTGAATTTTTTTAATGATTTCTCCTCTAGTGGCTTGGGTTCCCAAGCCATATTTAGGAAATATTTGGCCAATCAATTGGCTTTCAGTTAATCGTTTAGGTGGTTTTGTTTCACCCCCTACAATCTGAACCTGCGTATCAATTTCATCTCCCACTTGATAATCAGGAACTTCAACAGGACCTCGTACCTTTCGTGAACTCCATTCAGCCCATCCTAATTTATGAAGCGTTCTACCCTTTGTTTTAAAAACAAGACCATTATTCTTTACTTCAATTGTTTTGGTCGAATAATAACAATCATCTGCAAACATCAAGATTGCCTGCTTCACAACCGCTTCATAAATCAGTCGTTGGTCAGTCTTTAAATTTGAAAGGTTTGGAATTCTTTCAGTCGGAATCAAGGCTGAGTGGCTCGTACCAGATACTTTTTCATCATTGACATAATCTTCCCTAGGCTCCAAAAACGCTGGCTGAAAATGACAATTAATAGCCTTTTGATAGGCAGATAGATTTTCTTTTAAATCGTCAAATTCAAAACGACTGATATATTCTGAGGTCGGTCGTGGATAGGAGAGAAAACCTTCCAGATATAGTCCCTCAACAATACTCTCTGTTTTATCTGAGTCAAATTTCCAGGCACTTGCCGCAAAACTTTGTAATTCTGACAAGGTAAATAGCTGCGGGGCGGATTTCTGATGATTTTCTACCTCAACTGAAGAAATAACAGAGGTGGTTGATAACCCCCTTGAAGAGGCTAAAATAGCCTCACTATCCTTAGTTTTGTCTTTTGTTGTGAAGAATACCCCATTTTTCTTATCCTCCAGCTGAAGCTTCCAATATTTTTCTGGAGTAAAGTTACGAATCGCTAAATCATTTTCACAGACTAGTCTAATTGCAGGTGTCTGAACTCGACCAACCGATAGATGGCTACCTTTTGTTCGAGGGAGTTGTCCTCTTGCTTGAAGATCAATCGTTGCAAGAGGTGATAAGTTCATTCCTACCAACCAATCACTTTGTGCACGTGCTTCAGCTTCCAAATAGTAATTATAGGTTTCTGAAGGTTCCTTCAATTCCTGAAAAGCTTTTTGAAGAGCTTTCTTTGTCATGGAGCTTGCCCAAAGACGTTTCCAAATTTTCTCCTTCCCCCCCGGTATGTGCGATAAAATAGAGTACGCAATCCGTTCTCCTTCTCTATCAGCATCCGTCCCAATAATCACTTGATCCGCTGTTACCACTTCATCATAGATTCTCTTGAATTTTTCTCTTGAATTCTTGTCCTCTTTGAGATGTTGCTTAAATGAAACATTTGTCAGAGGTAATTTATCAAGTGACCAGTTGTCTGGTTCACTGTATTCAAATAGGTGACCTTCAGCAGCCACCACATGAATTTCAGCTGGAAAATAGAGTGATTGCCTGATAACATAGACACCTTTCTTTTTACTAAATTGTCCCAAAGCTGTAGCATAAGCTTCTGCCTGTTTCTCTTTTTCAGCCAGAATAACTATAACCATATCATTCTCCTTCTACTTCATTTTCTGTCATTGTAAGCTATAATTAAAAAATATTTTGTAAAGGGACATTGACACAGAGTAGAACGAGTTCATATCAAAGAACAACACAAAAAGTTATATAACTTTTTACACAAAAAAGAGGCTCACAAAGAGCACTCTTTCTATACTTTAAGCCCCTTCTTTGGGCTTTGGATAAAATTTTGATTTTGTCCCACCTGTCTATTCAACTGATAAGGCTTTGTATGTTGTTCAACACTTTTTACAATCTTAGATACTGTTCCATGAATCCGTTTCATAGATTGCGCTAGTTGTTGATCATCAAGAGAGGTCAAATTATCAGTCCAAATTGCCATATAGCGAATGGCTTTTTCAGAGGTATCTAACCCAAAATGATTAGAAACGAGATAACTTGTCATCTCAGCTTCAAGTTCTCTACGGTCTTTTGAGACATCTTCCTTATACGAGTTAGCAAATTTAGGGTTATGTAGACTAGCATGCGCCAACTCGTGAATAGTAGTTGCAACCACTTCTCCAGGAGTATTATCTGGATTCAAAAGTATCTTTTGTTCATCTGGATAAAAAGATCCTTTCGCACTTCTCAACTCTTTTGCATCGTCTTGATAGATTGTTACTCCAATATTCTTAGCATAGTCTGAAAGTCCTTCAAGCACCTCTTTTGTACGAATATGATCCATATTAAAGTTATAGTGACGATTTGGCATCGCTTTTGGATAAAATTCAGGCTTCAAGGTTGTTTGGGACAACTCAAATACTTTATACGTAGCGAATTTAGTTAAGCCTGTGTTTGAATCTCTTTCTTGGAAGAAGCGAGATTTCAATTTTCCTTCTTTCTTTAGAGCCTTTTCTTCAGGTGTCGCTTCAGAAAGTCTTTTATATTTTGGATTGCCTTTTCCATTTTTTACCTGATTTCCATTTTCATCCAGTACAGGAATCATTTCAACCATCATAGGTCTAAACAAGGTAATATGTGATTTTTCTCCTGTCTTAACCGAAAGATTGTTATGGACAACTTCTCTTGTTCGACCTGTTTTTTTATTGGTGTAGGTATTTCTCGTTTCAAATACCTGATCTGAAGTAATCCCAAGAACTTCCCCCATTGATTGCCATTGATTATAGGTTGCGACTGCACTTGCTCCTGGCCACTGTTCCTGAATCAAAGCGACATTTCTAGGTGAGAGCTCTGGGAACTTACTCATAAAATTCAGATACTCTTCTAACCGTTCTGGTGTTTCTGTGTACTCTCTCACTTTTTGGAAAGCAACCTCACTCAATTCATGAGGCGTTAAAGCAGCATAATCAATACTACTTGAGTTTACTTCAGGGATCTCCAAATCTGAAATAGGTTCCTCATTCAGGATCTCCTCTACACGCTGAAGCAAATTAGTTTTAGTTTCTTGCTTAGAAGATTGAAAAGCTACTGTTTCTCTTGTATCAGGAGTTTGACCTTCTCCTTCTTCTGTCAATCGAGTCGATTCATTTGCTTCCTGGGAAATTTCCTTATTCACCTCTCTATTTTCCAGCTGAGAAAGAATTTCTTCATCCATCGATGCTAGTACAGATTGACCTTTGAGTCGACGATATCCTAACCCTAACATTTGTGAAATAGGTGTAGTCTCATCTCCAATATCATATCGAATTCCCTCTTTGATCATTTCACCCCCTGGAGCATAAACATCAAACTTAATTTTGGTAGGAGGAATATAGCCTTCAGTATTGCCTGCTGTTACTTGTTTCATTCCTTCTTGATGAATTGGATAAAAGTCCTGATTGGCCTTGTAAAGCTCTCTAGCAAAGTCTTGATAAGATATAAGCTCTGTCTCTTTAAACGGCAATTTCGGGCCATCTGGGCGATCCTCGGACCATTGAAGACGAATATGATAGTCATCTTTATAAATATGATCTTGATGCCAGTCTCTATAAAAGTCGGAATTTTTATCCAGAAGATTATCTTCTCCAGCTGCAGCAACAATCTGATCAAATTTATCATTGTGCTGTTTCGCATAGTCAAGATACTGATTCCAGGCTTGATGAAATTCTTCTGGAGTTTTTGAGATGTCACCTGGCACACCTAAATTATAGACAGTATCTAAGACTTGAGTAAACGTAGCCGAATCAAGTAGGGGGCTATTCAGTGTGTTCTCTAGCATTGTTTGTTCAATTTCTTTAGAAACTTCTTCAAACTGCTTATTCTTCAAAACTGATAGCATTTCTGCACCATTGTCTTTAACATATTCCTCATTAATTGACAGTTGCTCAATGTGACCATCTCTTTCTCTATAGACACCGAGAATGATCTTTTCATCCAACAATTTAACACTAGTTGCAAGCTCTCCTTTGAGTTTCATAAGAGAGGCTGGAATTTTTTCATCTCCGATATCTTTAAACAGTAGTAAGAAATCTTCATCTTTTGCTTTAATAGCTTCACTCATATTGAGATTGTGAAGTTTTTCAACACTGCTCAAATCATCCAGAACAAAGGATTGTGGCTCTAAAATATCCTGAAGCATTGGAAGAACCTGCAATTTATCCTTAATTGAATTACTAATCAACATACCGTCATAATGACCTCGACCAGCCGCAAAATCTTCTAAGAAATCAGCAGCACCTTTTCCTTCTTCAAAAGGTCTAATCCCTGAAAGATGGATAAAGTTTTCTTTTTGGAAAGTTACTTGAAGAACATTCTCTTCTCCATGATCCGCATAAACAAAACTTATTTTACTGCCAGCCATTTCACTTAAATACCAGGACGCTGTACTTTGAATGGAGGGCGCATATTGGTTCAAACGTCTTAAATCGGCAGGTGTAATTGGGTGATAATTCCCCACTCGCCGTTGCACTTTATCATAATTTGTGCTAAAATGAAGGTACGGATAGGATGATGTCGGGTGACTGGTAACAGTTTGCTCAAAGGTACTTGTTTCAAGTACAGGTGAGGTACTGCCTTCAGCTTTAGGCTGTAAAGAACCCGTGCCACCACTGGTCCTATCGTTTTTTTGTTGCTCAAAAATCATATCTAGCTCTTGAGATTTATCAGGGGCTTTTTCTTCTGAGACTTCCTTTATCTTAATAGGGTGAGTCTCAAGACGTGACATCAAGTTATCCAATAATTCTCGACTTAAAACCACTTCTCCCTCTTGCTCATCCAAATAGTGAAACAATGTATTTGGTGTTGTCACAAAACCGTAGGCAAAGTCTCTTGTTCCCGATTCAATCAGTGGATACTCCAACATTCGCTCAATTGATTGTGATAGATTATCAAGGGTTCTTTCACCAAAATAGACGCCAAAACTGTCACTTGAAAGGCTTTCTATCTGCTTGTTGGTATTGTAGGCTGCTATTGCAAGTTCACCAATAAATCGGGTTGAAATATCTACTCCCAAAGTTCTCTGATGAGGTTTCAATGCTTGATACAAGGAATCTTGCTCAGGAGTCCCTTTTTTCTTGTATAAATCAGTCGTTTGATCATCAAGAGAGGTCAAAAGTGAATGAATAGGAGACAACACTTCCATTCGTTTAGCGTTGAGGTATTTAGTAGGATGGCTATTTCCTAACTTCGCAAAGACATCATATAGATAGAAATCTGGGGCAAATTCAATTGATAATTCTCCAGATTGAATCCGATCATTTAAACTCTTTGTTAATGCTTCGTTTTCCTGTTTTACCTCTTCATAGCTCATCAATCTCACAGCATTCTCCTCTGTATTGACAATAGATTCTTGATTATCTGGAGTTTGTTTTTCTTCAACCATCTCATCTATACTAGTCGGATCAATGACGACTGTTTTTTTATTTTCTATCGAAAACGTGAGATTGTCCCAATTTTTTTCTAACCACCCTGCTTCGCCTTGATTTTTTTCAATAGGCTCTGGTTGTGGTGAGATTGTTTTTTCCTGATTCGAGGGCGTTAATCCTACATTTTCTTGCCCTTGTTTGGCAAGTAATTCATCCACCTTCAGTCTTTCCTCATTTGTTTTCGGATGATACTTAGTTTGTGAAGATAATTGAAACTCTCCTTCTTCAGTCAACTCCAGGGCAACTCTTCGTAACCCTTTTACAAAATACGTATTTGGTTGTTTTTGCCACTGGTTCACTAGCCCCTCATCAATTAAGGCTTGAGTTGCTGGTTGAATGCTCGTTTTACCCATTTGTTCAGATATGGCTTCAAGTCTAGTCAACTCTTCTTGATAGCGTTTGAGAGTAGCTTTGGTAAAGAACGACTCCCCACGTTTAGCTTTTTCTAACTCTTCACGGATTCTAGGTATATTTTGAACACTCATCTCCAGACCACTTCCCTGACGATTCAACCCCATTTCTTTCAAATGTTGTTGGTGCTCCAGGCGCTCTACTCGCTCTTCCTGTTGCCTAATCTCATCCATCTTTGAGAAGACTTGATCTTCTATTTGTTCTTGCTTACGTTTAAAGCTAGCACCTCCTCGCTTATCATTCATGGGTTGCCCATTTGTTAGCGCTTGGTGGGAATAAGCCCTTGAAATAGCCTCGTCTTGTTCACCCCTTAGTCGTTCCAATTTTCGACGTGCCTGGGCAAGACGACTGTTGTCAGGCTTTTCTTCCTGTTGATTCTTTAGAACATCATTCCAGTCCGTTTTATCTTGTCCTGGTTTTAGTTCTGGTAGATCTGAATTGATAACAGCTCCTTTTGCCTCCAATTCTTGAATGAATGTTCTACCTGCTTCATCATTATCTAAAGCTAGAGTAATCAAATCCGCATTTTTCCCATCTTCAAAAAAGTGATGATCAATAGCTACTTGAAGTCCGTCCGCTAATTGTTCAGGTGTCCATCTTAGCGGTTTTCCTGATATTTCAGCTTGAATTTGAGATAGATGACGGCCTATAGTTGATTCTTTCAAACCATCCATAGAAACTAATCTGACGTCCTGAAGACTATCTTTGTGCAATTCATAGTAGGACATTAAATCAATTGGACTCTCAGTAAAAATCAATCGTTTTGGACTGCCAATATCAACATGAATACCTGTCATAGGATCGGAGTTTTTCATAATCACTTTAGCATATCCATGTTTTGGCCACTTCTCCCAATTCTCCTGTATTCCTTGTAAAGAGGCTCCAACAACTTCACCTGAAGAAGAAAGGGACTTGAAGACAATAACTGGCTCAATCGCATTTGTTGTAATTCCATCATTGCCTTCCGCAAAGTAGTCAAGTTTGGCGTTAGCTTGGGCTAAAACACCCTGTTCCAAAAAATAATCAATCGTTTCGTCTGATAGCCCACGTTGATTCCGTAGATAATCTCTTCCAGCTGAAAACGGCTGCTCATATTTTTCAAGATAGTATTTAAAATCTTCTTGAGCTCTTTCAACCATTTGAAACTCTTTAAAATTTCCATCATTTAAAAAATCTACAGATTGGTTAAAATCCACTTCCTTTATCGTTTCAACTAAAGAAATCGCATCTCCTCCTGTATTTCTGGAGAACCATTTCCATAAATTCTTATCAGGCGATATAACTAGGCTATCATGTTCTTTCCATCGATAGTCTCGTCCAGATCGAACCAGCTCCATCTGGAGCTCGTTTGCAACATCCAAAATATCTCTAGAACGTGCAAATTCAACACGTTCTCTACGAGTTTTCCCACGTCTTGATTCTTGTTCTGTCATATAAAATCTCCTTAAAATCCTTCATACTGTGGTTTATACGGCTCTTTCTCTGCTTGTAGAAACGTTTCTGGATCTAAGTGAACCAATTCCCCTACTGAAAAAGATTCAAATAGCTCAGAATTTTCCTTAAAATCTAGAACCATTTCTAAATCAGAATTTCTTCCTTGACCCTCAAAATTCACTTGCTTGCTATCAGCATTCATTGCCGTAATTAGCCATTCGGCTGAGAAATCAAAGTCTTCAACTGAGACATCTGGAAATAATAGCTTCATTTTTCTTCTCCTTTCTCTTTTTATCTTTCTATTCTATGCAATAATAAAGAAATCACAGTTAAAGGGACAATATAATTCCATTTTCAACAAAAAAAGTCATTGCTTTTACAATGACCTTTATATACTTTGTCCTTTTTCCTCCAGTTCTTGTCTCTCATCGCTTCTCTCACGTTCCATGAGGGCTTTTTTATTTGCACGTTGAGCCCTTTGAAGAGAATTGGTCAGATTTCTCATGAAATCTGTATTGATGATTGCTTTACCTTGGGATTGTTGGATATTTTTTCTTTGTAGGACCTTTCTTTCTTGCATTTTCTGTGAAACAGCTTGAGCTAACTGACTTTTCTGATTACTTTCCTCCTCTGGCAACAATTTCTGATAGAGTGATTTGAGCTCAGAAAATCCTTTCGCATTCTCCTGTTTTAATTTTTGAATAGTAGTTTGATCAGTCGTTTGTGAAATTTCCTTGTTTCGACTGTAAATCTGATGCTTCAGCTGGAAAATGGAGATATGTGTCTGTAACTCTTCTATGTAGCTATCTTTCGTAACAGGATAGCCCTTTAAGAGGGTCAAAACTCCTTCATCTTGAAGAGGTTGAACTGCAGCTAATTCCTCCTTCAAACGTTTAATAGGGGCTTGAATTGTTAATGAGTCAGCCTTTTCTATAGAAAATGAAACACTATCTTCAAACTGGTTAGAAAGAGTTTGTTTCAGTGATTGATCCGCTTCACCCAGTTTATAATTTGGAGTCAGCTGCAATTCAGTCAGCTTCAGTCTTTGAAGAATCTCCTTCTTTTTTAATTCAACAAATGGTTTATCGGTTTCAAGTGGTTGAATTTGATCAAAAAGAGTTTTACGAACTAATAAACTACTCTGCTTTTCCTCCAATAAACTCAATTTTAAAGCATAGCGAAATGTTCCTAGCTCCTGGCGTTCTTTTAATGATCGATCACTTTTCTTTTTAGCTGCTTCTACAAGTTCTTTCAAATCAGCTGAAGAAAATAGCGACAAGTCTCTTAAACTAAGTTGCTTCTCCAGCAAGTCTTCTTTCATCTGACTCACATCATAAACTAATACCGTAACATATTCAGGACGTCCCAAACCTGTTCCGTATTTATCATAAGCAGCATAGACTGGTTTTGTGATTTCAAGAGGTTTCGCCCCATCTTTTAGATCATAACCCAATTTTTTCCAGGCATCTAGTGTTTTGATAACACTTGCGTTAGGATCCTGGGCTAAAATTAATTTTTGATTCTTTACTGAGAAATTGGCCAAATTTTTTTCCAGCCGAACGTCAGCTATTTCAGGAGCATTCTCACGAAATAGGTGCAAGATCTTATTTGCTAGTCGTTCTCTCAATTCCTTCTCTCGACTCGCTATTAATTGCTGCAGATGATAGCCTGCAGCCTCCTGTTGTGTTTTCTCAAAACGACCATCAACTTTCCGAATCTTTTCGTAGGTTGATTTTTTTTCAGCTGAATAAGCTCCTCTATAAGTTTCTAGGAAGTCCTTTGTTTCTTTCAGAAATTCTTGATATAGCTCTTTCCCATCATTTTCTAAATAGGAATCCAGATAGCGGTCGATGAAGAATTTGCTGACTGCAAAATCTCTTGCATTTGATCCATAACGCCATTTTTTATCCATTGGCAAATGGTTGTAAGCCTGCTCCAAAAATTTTTTTTCAGCCGAAGAACGAACCTTCTGATCTCTAAACACAGAATTGATCAACTCACTTCTGATATTTGCCAAGATTTGTTCTCGTCGAACAATCATTCCTCTAGTCTGTTCATTCAACAGACCATGAAAAACATCACTTTTAAAACGCTCAATGGTTTTCTGAGAAAAGTTACCTCTATATTCCATTCGTCCACGTGGCCGATAGAAAAATTTATCTCTTGCAGATTCAACTTCAGATAAACCAAAATGCACATGAATATTATCCGTGTTCAAGTGAATGTTAGCCCACCAAAATGATGAGTCGGATAATCCTTCTTTTTCAATCAATCTTGGCAATGCTTCACGTATGACCGACTTGATAGCTTGCTGATCAACTTTCCCAGTTTCCAGATCATATAATCCCTCCTTGGCCAAAAAATCATTATCAAAAGAGATAACACCCTGCCATAGAAGAGAGCCATTTTGATAAGCTTGCTCTAACTTACTTTTCAATTCAGTTACTTTGCTACGCTGCAAGTAATTGGCCTCTTTTGTAAAAATCGCTGTCATCTCTTCATTTTGATTTTCAGTAGCATAAGAACGATTCATATAATCGATGTACTCCTGGAAATTAAGTTTTGTTTCTGGAACTTCAGCTTGGATTTTTTGCAGTTCATCTTCAGTTAGAGACTCAATATTTTGTCTGTGCGTTTCTAAATTTAATTCATTATCAACCTCGACAGCTTCGTCTCTATTGGTGTAGTCTACAAACCCACTATTTGCTTCTGTATATTGCAGCATGAAGGTAATACTTGGACTAGAAGATACGTTCATTATTTTCCTCTCTTTGAATTAAAATAGTCCATTTTTTCTTAAAAGAGCATAGTCTTTTAATAACGGTTGTAATTCTTCAGGTTCAACTTGAAAATCATTGATCCACCGTCCTGATTGAGAAATATGTAATTCTTTTTGCTCTTCAATAAATTGCATGGGAATCAATAAGATATTTGGTTTTTCTAACTCTGAACCACTTTCTCGTTCTAAAAAGGCGACAATAAAATCTTGATTTCCTTTTGTCCTCAATTGCCAGTGATGGGAGTTCCCGTTTTTCCTTTTATACAATGAGCTGTATTTTACATCAATCGTTAGACCATCTAGCCAAAAATCATATACCGGATTATTTTTCTTGAAATACTTATTCGCATCCGTTGCATCTGGAACATACTTTTGAAAAAGCTCCTCGGCCATTCCCCCGAGCTTAGCTGTCCTAGAACCATACTGAATTTTATCTTGAATTTTAAGGCAGCCACTCTTTATTAATTTCAAATGAGCTATATGAGTTGGCAGCCCTGACTGTTTCACCGCTTCATGAAAATCTCCTGTTTCTAAATAGATTTCAACAATATCTACCATTTACTGTACCTCAATGAGAATGTTTGATAGTTTGACCACGTGCAATATCTTCTTGAATAATATCGTTGATTCGTGCCATCAATTCATGTTGTGTAGGATCCAATCGTGAATGAATAGATTCCAATTCTTGAACATCAAAATCATCTTTCGTAATAGCATGAAAGTTGGTTAGCGTTAGATAGAGAATTTGATCAAGTTGACGATGAATTGCCTTGTTATCATTTCCAGAATCAAAGGTATACCCCAAATTTTTTTCCAGCTGAGTCAGTCGCTCATAGAAATTTTTTCCTTCTCCTAATTCAATAAAAAGTTTATAAAAAACTTCAATCAAAGTGACAAGCGTTGCTGAATTATTTCGATACTGTTTCTGCAAAGCTGACGATTGTTTCAAGTAGGATTTTATTTCCTTAAATTTTTCATGTGTTTCTTCGCTAAAATATAAGCTAAGTCTTGGATTCATTTTTCCCTCCTCAAATTTTCTGAGATGATCCTGTCAAATAATTGATTTTATATCCTGGTTGAATATTAAAGATATACACATCAAATGAGATCTCATCATCTTCAATACTTTGTGCTTCCATACGAACTCCTCTAGCAACTAATTCCACATTTCTAAAGATGGGAGTTACTCGATAGCGAACATGATGGTTCGTATTTTTTATGTAGTTAGCAATTTTATTTTCATAGTAGACCATTGATGATTGTTCATCTTCAAAATTTGCATTTAAAGCACGTGTACCTGTAAATAAATTTTTAGCATTCGCATTTTCTCCACTTAATTGAAAACCGATTAAGTGAGAACGATTATATAAATAATCTTCTTTCCCGTTGAAAATTATTTTTTTATTTTTCCACCCTGTCGGTGTGACAGACGAAATAGATTCTCTGTCTTCTGTTGGCATCAATTCTTTTCCCAACATCGCTTCAGCAATTCCTACACGATTTAAAAAATCTAGATCAGAATATTTTTCCCAGCTGCCATTTTCTAAACTCAATTCGCTCTTTGTAAATTGTGATTTTTCATTGACGACAATCACCTGATTTTTTCCATCATACTCCTTCGATTTCAAATCATCATTTTTCAGAGTAGGATTCAAATTTGAGTCGGAATTTTTTTCTTCAGCTGAATCGGCTATGTTCAATTGATTCGGGATATCATTTTGTGTTAAGCCAGATTTGATAGCATTAAAATTGTTAGGTTGTACGATAAAGATTGCAAGAAAAATGAGAATGATGAACAGAGATTTATTCTTCTTCATTGTTAAACACCACCTGACCGTCGTTCAGCTTCAAGTGCAGATACATCATCCATAAAATGTAACCAATTTGTAGTTAGATCATTTACAATATCTTGTTTAACATTTAAAGCTGAAAGAGAAATTTCATTCTTCAACATCAAATCTAAAATCTGACTTTGTTGTTCTTTGATGACAGATAATGTTTCCGCAAATTGGTTATTGTACAAATTCAATCCGTCATTCATTACGATATTTTGAACTTGCGATAACATAAACTCATTAAAGCTTGGATAGTTATATTTTTTGGAAATATCTCGAAGTTGTTCAAACATATCATCAGGTATATTTCTGATTTTGATTTCTTTAGGCATCACTTTCCACCTCTCCTTCATACTCTAACCAACGTGAAATATGATCGCCAAAACGATTCATTTTTTTTTCAAATTCAGATAGTATCCTGGTCTGTTTTTTCATTTGTTCCAGAACATGGTCAGAAGCTAATTTCATATTTTCCAAATGAGCAACATATAAATCTTGAGCACGATTAAATTTTCCGTATTCAATTTTTTCACGACAGATTGAGAGCAGAAAATCATTAAATGACTTAGCTTTATTTTTTTCTGCGAGTGCTTTTAGATAATTAATTTCATCATCAGTAAGCCCTCTAATCTCAATTCGATTTTGTTTTATATTTGCCATTATTTCAAATTTTCCTTTCTAAAAAACAGCGCCCTTCTTTTTTCTTTTGTCGAAGCAAAAGCCAAAAGAAGCAAAAAAGAAAACTTCAACCTCGCAACATCACGAACCGACACGGTTCTATTTTTGCGGTTTTTCAACACACTAACACACACAGAGGGACTAAGGTCCTTTTTAGGTGTGTTGTGTTAGAAAAGAGCATAAGGGAAACTGTCCCCACGAAGCGTGTGGAGTTGATAGTATCAACGTTTCCGGTACCGGTAATTTTCTCGGTTTCACCTACTTACACACACATGCTATACTTACCTTTACACACTTTATAGGTGTTATACTTACACTGTTTTTCCTTTTTACACACTTTTGCTTACACCGTTTTTGACTTCATTCGGAAGTTCAAAACTCAAAAATTAAGACTGATTTTCAGCTGGAAAGTTTCCTTCTTCACGCTTTTTCTTAGCTGCTAAACGTTGTTCTTTTTCCTCTTCTTTGATGAGATTTAATTCCATTTTTAACTCTTCAAAAATTGATTCATACGACTGATTTTTATTTTTCTTCAATTGAATTTGAACATAAATTTTACCAATTTGTTTTTGAAGATTCTCTTCTGCTTCTTTACGTTCCTGTTCCAAAACGGCAACTTTTTTCCTTGCCTCTTCTAGTTGATTATCAATTTTTGTTAAATCATTTTTAGCCATGATTACTTCTCCTTTTTCTAATTTCGTATTTCTTAATCCCTTAATTTATTTCCTGCAAAGCTGGCAATTTTTTCTTTTATAATTTGGAAGTTGCTCCACAAATCGCCATCTAGCTTTTTCAAATCAATCACATAAACTTCATGATCATTTTTCTTGATAGTTAATGTGAAAGAACGTTCATTAATTTTAATTTCCTGTAAAACGAGGTACATTGAAGAAAACATTTCTCCTTTATATCCTGGATTACTACGATAGGTTATTCCATATTCATCAATATCCAGCGCAACCCATTTTTGTTTTCTAAGCAAACCTTTTGTACTTGTGAATACAGTACGATGCTTTCTAACTGGTTGATTCTCCTTTGGTGCTAATTTAAGTTGTTCTTTCATTTTTCTGCCTTTCTTTTTTTGATTGATTCTAGTATAAAAGATAACTAAAAAAAATTTTTTAAAGGGACAACCATAAAAAACAAATCCCCCTAATTCAAAAATTAAGGAGATTTTTGACTACTATTTGTTGGTAAACACGAACTCGCCTTTCATAGAAAATGCACTCTTTTTACTTACATTAAATTGAATCAACTCGAAATAAAAATCATGTTTTTTCCCAAAAGGATATACACTAAACACTAAATGATACATTTCATCTACATCAGAAAATCCCTTTTTCAAAGGAGACTTAAAAGGAGCTTCAAAACCTTTCCATGTTACTCTATAATGAGAAAGACCTGTAAATCTTTTATAGTTCAAAAAACTTAATTCTACAATATCTTGATAATCCTTTTTTACTGCTCGCTGATTAATCGTAATCATTCGTTGGTTTGCATCACCTTCATCAGCATCCGTAAGAAGATTGATTTTAGGAGGTAACTCGTCTCTTAATTTTCGGATTCCAAGATAGTCCTTATTCAAGACATTTTTAAATAAATATCGTAGAAATAGTTTTGCTTGAAACCACTTCATAAACTGATAAATACCAATACTAAAAAGAAAAATTAAAATCCATAATTCAGATTCATTCTCTTGAAATGGAAAATCCAATGCTTTCGAAAAAATCCATAATAACACAAAATTTCTCATGAAGTAAAAAATAAATCTCTCAACTCCAAAACGCAACTTCAAAAAAGGACTAGCTAAGATAAATAAACTCATTAAAGACACTAAATAATTTGAACTAATTTCAAGTATTGCTGAAATTTCTTTAATCAGAACAGCACACGCTATCATTTCAAACACTAAATATTGCCATTTAAACAACTGACCAACCAGCCAATTCACTCCACAAATTGCAGATAATTTATATCCCAATTTATCAGTTTCTTTTACCATTTTAATTAAATTTTTCATTTTATTTTACCTTACTTTAATTCATTTCTACAGTTTCAATAGGGTTTGAAAATTCAAATGTCCCATCTTTAACTGCCTGTTTTTTCTTATCCAAAGACTCCAATTTAGCCTTCAACTTTTCAATGTTTTTATAGGCTGTTTCAATGGTTCTATTCTTCGTTTCGATGTTTGTATCCAGCGTAGCAATATTCTTTTGATTGGCTTCAAGATCATCACCTGTTAGATATTTTGCTTCTGCTTGAAGACTCGCTTTTCGTGAGTTATCATCTTCAATAGATTCCTTCAATTGAGCAATTGATGTCGTCAATTTTTGAGACTGTTCATTCTGGAAATTGATCTCTTTTTCGATTTCCTGAAGAGTAAATTCTTCTCTGGAGACAACTTCAATAGCTTTGATTTCAAGCTGAGGATTTTGAGGAGTTACAAAAAATTGTACAGTGTCATCTTCCCCAGATTTCTTCTGAGAAACCTTTTTAGAATCACTGGATGGTGATGAAATATTCACATCAATTGAGCTAGAAGAGACTGTCTGATTCATCACATCGATCGCAAATGCACCAAAATTTTTCGGAACTCCTTTAATAATAACTGATACTTTATTATCAATGATTGGCACAACATCCATCTCTATTTTTGAGTCTTTATGTTGCGCATAGAGTTTCCATTTCAATCGTTTGGCATCGATGCCCCGATCTATCGAAGTCGTAGCATCTTTCGTCTCAAATTGTAAAACAATAATTCCAGTATCTGGTGAATATTCCTGGCTAACAAGTTTCATCTCACCACTGCCATTCGCAAAAATCTGCTTTGTTTTGAGTTGTTCTGAGGTATATGTTTGTCTTTGTGGCGAGAAAATCGCTCCCATCAAAAGGCTTAACCAGGTCAAAAATAACATTGAGAAAATAACTAATTTTCTCTTAATAATATTCTCTTGAAACCAAACTTTAGTCTTAATAAATGGCTTCAAAATTGGGCTAGATTTTATCTTTTCAATCCAGCGCTTGATTGTATCTATCATAGTGGATATATCCTTTCTACTTTATGTGAATTTTTGTTTTTAGAACAATACCTTATCTCTGATCTTCATGCTTCTTATATCCTTTCCAAATAAATGAAACCTTACTTTTCGGCCAAACACTTTTTAGTAACATTAAGAACGCTAATGGTAGCCTTTTCGTTTTGATTTCATTTCCAAAGTTATCACATATAGTTATCCTGAAGAGCGGTACGAACCAGATCGCAATCAAGAAAGTTCCAACCACGCCATGCGCAATAGCATTTAAAAATTGATACATACTACCTCCTTAAACATATTTCAATCTTTGAAAAGCTGTCTCGGCCCACTTACTCAGCTTTATTCTTTTAGTCATTTAGGGCCTCCTGGATTGCTTTCTCATCTGCTACAATCTTTTCCTCTGAATCCCTCGAAGCATATAGATATTTCTTTATTTTTCCCTTACGAATTTTGATGATAGTTGCAGCTTTTTCAACCTGGTATTTTTCTACCAACTTTTGACCTTCTTCTGTCTGAGTGTCAATGTAAAATGTAGGATAAGAACCTTTATTGGCTGCATCTACAACTACACTCTTTCCAACCTGACAGTAAGGACAATCTTTTTTATAAAATACTAGATTTACATTTTGATCAAGTACAGTATTCTGGTATTCCCTCTGAGTAAGGTGAAGATCATAATCTAAGATAAAATGATCTTTATACACCCTATACCCTCCTAGAACTGCGAGACTCACAACTAAAATGACAAGAATAGCCCCTAAAGCTAACTTAATGTGTCTAAAAAGCTCTCTCATCCTATTTCCTCCTCATCCATAAAATCAAATATGGATCCTTGAACATAATCAATCTTGGCCAATTCTTTTATTTCTGATTTCAAGTTAGTGAAAGTTGTCATCACATCTTGAAAGAGTAAAGGATCAAATTCCTCAGAGTCTAATACACGGACAATTGGCAACATTGGATAATGATCTCTCAACTCCTCCTGCAGGTAATCTGAAATCATTTTATCATTCGAGATAACACTATCTACTCTAATAATCGCTGGAATGCTAGAAATACTCTCCTCGTTTTGATAGAAAGTTAAAGCGACATCACCTGCAGAAACAGACTCAAATTTTAAGTTATCCGATGAAAGTTTAAAATAATAAGCCAATGGTTCCTGACCAACCCCTGTTAGGTAATAACCTCGAATAATTTTGAATAACTCTGACATCGACCTTTCCCCTTCCTAACAAACTTTTAGAAGTCTAAACGGAGCTTGATACACATCTGGATAGTGAATCAATCTCTTTTTTCTTTGTTCAGGAAGTGGTTTACGGTAATGTTTTTGAAGATACTGAAAAGCTAGTCCCAAGGTATCAAAAACTAAAACTTTATTCTCCCCATTACAAATATAGTCACCTAATTCAAAACTGAAAATTACGTACTTCATTCTTCTTCTCACTTTCTATTTTGGCCAATCATTGCCAGCTGATCTGTCTCTAACTCATCATCATATCCATTTTCAAAACGAACTTGTTGACGAATCCCTATAAGTGAGACAATTAATAAAACTCCTCCAACAAATATAAGGCTAAATAATCCAACTATAACTAAAATCATATCATTCCTCCATAGGTTATTTTATGTACATGTATATCCTTGTAATAATCGTAGATATAAATGTAAGGCAGTTGACGGGTTTTTTTGATTATCCAATATCAAGTTCAAATAGGGATAGTTGTTGTGTTTGTTTAAAGCCATCTTTAACCCTTTCTATCGCTCTCTGAGTAAACTCTATACTTTCTTCAAAGAAAGCAGCAATATTGGCCATATAAGCCTCCTGACGTTCTTTCTTCACCTGGATAAGGGAAAGCAAGATTGATTTGATAGAGGCTAATCTGATGCCTCCTCCACGCCCGTGTTTGACTGTGAAGAAGATTTTTTGTTCTGCTTTGAGAACTTTCAATACTTTATCCAATGAGCGCTCAGGGATGTTCAACTTCTCTCGTATCTCTTTTTTCGTCGTCTGGATAAATGGATCCTCAGATTGATAGAAGACTTCTAAATAGGCCATGACATCTGTTTTCCATTCATAGAGATGACTATTCTTTCTATCTGCACGTTTCTTCTTAAACTTGTACCAACGTTGCTTCACAAAGAGATCTGAAGCCTTGAGTTCCTGGTTAATCCATGCTTTACATAAAGTCATCACATAGTCACGACTAGCAGCTTCATATTTTCCTGAGTAGGCGCTTGTGATAATCTTATGAAATTCAGCTGAAGAGAGTGGTTCATCTAGATTTGCATTAAAGTTAGAAAGAACTTCCTCACACTCTCCTTGATCGATTCCTGAAGAGAAGTTAGCTAAAGCCAACGTGAAAAGAACATTGTTTCTTCCCATCAGGGCTTTTCCACCCTTGATATTTCCCTCTCTCATCAGCAATTGATACCAGGGTTCATCAATCTGTTTCACACCTTCAGAACCTGAAATAACCGTCAAATTGGGCTTTTTGCTTGGAAAGGGAAGATCTGATTGCTTCATCGACCAATCTAACCACTCCTGGAAGGAATAGGTATAGTCAGCATCAAAGAATTCAACATTATCAGTTCGAGGAATCCGAGCAATTCCAAAATGGTTACAGGTCATATCTACTGGTAAAGTTTGAGCAAAATAATTTCTCAAATTTTGAGAGATAGCTTTAGCCACCTTTACCACTCGAAATTGGGAATGAGCTGTAACATAGGCCGATTCTGATAGGACAAAATAGGCTTGAAATCCTTTATCAGATTTTAGAATCAACGTCGGCATAAAACCTAGCTCCAAGGAAGTAGTTAAAATATCTCCTGTCGTCATTTCTTCAGCTGCAGATGTAATATCAAAGTCAATGTAGAATGTGTTAATCTGTCTAAGATTATCTTCAGAGTGTCCACGTGTAATCCGTCGACCAGCATCACTATAGCTTCCGTAGCAATATACGTTAGGAGTCCAGTGTGTAAATTGACCCTGGTTCTCCAGCAATGATTCAACAGAGGTTAAAACAACACCACGTGCCTTCACCATATTTGCTTTTGAACGATAAGCAAATACAGATCCTCGTCTTCCTTCTTCAGTTGAATTGATGAGCTGTAAATGGCTATTCTTAAATTTTTGTGTTCTTAATCCGTCTTTTGTGATGATGGATAAGCATTTTAATAAATCAATCTTTTTCATGATTTTTAGGTCTCTCATATTCCTTCACTAGTTATAGTTTGAAATCAAATACACTTATAAAATATTTTTCCAAAAGCTCTAATCTATTTAAACAGTGATAGTGGAGATGCCCATACTCTAAATAGAAAATCAGTCACCTCAGAAAATAAATCAAGAATTTTTTGGAAAATTTCAAATATAAAATCTAGTAATCTCAAAAGTAGTTCAGCATTGAAAATATATAGCAGAGCAACTACCAGTATCATTGCTAACAAGATCATTAAACTATACTTTAAAAAATTTACGGATTCTTTTTTACTGTCTGGTAAATTTGCAACCCTTTTTTCTTTCTTATTCTGTAATTCTTTACCAAAAAAATTCATAATATTACCTTACTAGTATCCAAAAAGATAAAGCCATCCATCCCAACACTGAGATAATGAGTAAACCGACTATTTCAATGAGAAAGATAAAAAACAATCCCAATAACATGAACTGCATTATTTTATTCTCAATTAATCCAGAACTTATTAACGACATTAAAATCCAGTTGGCGAGATATATTAGAAACCGAGAATAAGATATAGGAATAGCGATAAGCGAGATAAAGCAAAGAACTATATTACCCAGCACTTTCCGCAAACTCTTAGAATAAAGAATGTTTTCCCTTATGGATTTCAATCTATCCTTTGCTATGAAAAAATAATAATACAATACTGTCATACTATGCCTCCTATTTTAATTCAAATGAACTTATAATATACGGTAACAACTCAATAGATGAGAAGTAAATCATTATCCCTCCGACAATAATTAAAAAGATACTCCACATCCATTCCCAAGGACTTAGAGAAAAAAAGAAATCTTTCTCACCACTCCAGCCAAGTCTAATGTCTGTATTTTTAGCTATGATAAGTACTCCATCGAACGAAATGTACACTCCTACAACAAACAATACAATAAAACCAAAAATCATATAATTTCCTCCTTGCTTATTTCTAGGCTTTTAAAATAAATAAACTAACAAATAAAATGGTGATAGAAACTATCTACCGTAGTGAAGTTCACCTTCACTGTCCTCGTATTCGAGCCAGTGGTCCATAACATCCGGACCTTCTTGTAACTCACGTCCAGTAGGAGAACACCACTCCTCATTTCCATTAGATGTTTCAAACACCTTTTGAAAAACACCATTTCGGTCAACGTCCACAAAGCGTGGATATGTAACAGTGATTTCAGGCGGTTTTGGGAAACTCATCCAATAAATAACATTACTACAAGTATTTTCAAAACCAATGCCATCGTTAAAATCAACCCAGATATCTGTATACACTTCTTCGCTTTCACTTGTGTAAACAAGAACCTCTTCGTCTAATTCAGGGGTTTTCCCGTCCCACATGAATTCAACTTCATCTCCGTATTCCTTTTTTTCTTCGCTAGTAAGGGGTCTTTGTGTAATTTTTTTCCAGTCTGTATTTTTCATATTTCTTTCCTCTTATGTTCTTCCTCATTTATTCAACAATTCTTCTGATAGCAACTATTCTATAAGTATTTCCAATTCCTTTGCGATAGCAGCAATGACACTCACAGTCACGCTATTTCCTGCTTGCTTGTATAATTGACTGTTGCTATTCACTTCTTGCGCCTTATCAAAAGCCCAATCTGGAAATCCTTGTAATCTCCAACACTCACGAGGTGTCAACTTTCTGATCCTAAATCCATCTGATAAATAATTATTTTCCTGATAGCTATTCCTAGTTAAAGTAGGAGCGATGTCATGTTCTCCACCTTGGTTATAACCATGACCACGTTGGATTATTTTAGGTTCTTGCCCACCACCTTGCATTGTGGATAGAGTGGGAGCTAGTCCATTTGTATCATATACTCTTGAGTTTTGGTCATGATTTCCAGGCAATTTCCCTGCGATTAGAATTCCATGCTTATCTTGCGTAGTCAAAGTAAACATAGGTTCTTCGTTAGACTTACACCTGCACCCATTTTGTCGTTTATCCGTGCAATCAGGAGTTAAAACAGGTATGGCTATCTTTTGCCCCTCTCCCTTGTTGGTTGTGAGTGTGGGAGCCAATCCAGCTGATTCATAAACCTCTCCATTCATCCCATTTCCTGAAGGATGGATGTTTCCGATAGACCTCACTTTCTGCGATTTACTTTCAACAATGTACGCCCCTGCTCCTTGTGAGTTGCCATATCTGGTTGTAATGGTATTGCTGTACTGCTTTTTGATTGAATTAGCTTGCTGGCAACTTTTTGAGAGAGGAAAAACTCTTCTGGTACATTCTCCTCTAAGATGTCCGATAACGAACACCCGTTCTCTGTTTTGGGGTACTCCAAAATCCTTGCTGTTAAGGATTTGCCATTCCACATTGTACCCCAATTCATCCAAGGCTCCGAGGATGGTTTCAAATGTAGCTCCTCCGTCATGGTTGAGGAGTCCTTTGACGTTCTCAAGCAATAGATATTTAGGTCTGAGAATAGATGCGAACCTTGCAATTTCAAAGAAGAGACTTCCTCGTGTATCTTCAAAACCTCGTCTGTTTCCTGCAATGCTGAAAGCCTGGCACGGAAATCCTCCACAGATAATGTCCACACGTCCGATTCTTCGAATAGACTCATCTGATACTGCTGTGATGTCATGTAGTTCTATTTCTCCTTTCGTATCGTGTATAGCTTTGTAGCTAGCTCTTGCAAATTTGTCTATTTCGCAAAATCCTATACATTCGTGACCAGCGGACTCCATACCAAGACGAAAGCCACCGATACCTGCAAACAGATCTAGAAATTTCATATGATTTTTAATTTCTTTCATCATTAAACCCCAAAAAACAGTGGCTACAAATAGTCTCATCTCGATCCATCCACCAACAACTACCCCATTTTTCATCAACACAAGGGGTAGTCCAAGTACATCCGCATTTTTGACAAATACCTTTCTTTAATACTGCTTCTTTCATGATAATTACTCCTCATTGATTCTCATACTTTTAGGTAGCTTTTTACTCGGTAAACAGTAACCTTCGGATAAGTCCCTTTTGCCATAAAATTCAGGACTATTTGTCATGATGTGATCACTTCTTTTCCACCCTCGACGAAGTTGTTTGTACGATAAAGAAACACGCTTCTCAATTTCTTTAAAACTAAATCCCAGCTTCAAATAGGTTGTTACAATAGTTGTAGCATGTTCTTTGGACTCTTCGCTTCTTGTTCTTCTCTGAAAGTTAATCTGCTTATCTTCTTCATTTAATGCTATCTGATAGGCAATAAACAACTTCCGCATTTCCATAATTTTATGTTGCCAGGCCAAGCTATAAGGTTGTCCTGAATATCGATTAATCAAGTCCTTTACGGGTTGTTTAAATTTCATCTGAAGAGGATCGAATTCGCCAAGGTCAGAAAATGGATCAATGAATCCTAATGGTTCGCTTTGAATTAATTCATTGTATAGCGCTTCTCTGTCCATCCTAATTTATCTCCTTCTTCAAATGCACGTCATTGAGTCAAATAAGCTTAATTGGATGGTTTTAGGCGCTTGTTCGCTGTTTCCATTCTTATCATGATCGATAACGTCAAAGATTTCTAACGTGTCTAAATTCATTACAATCTCTAATCCTACCATCGTTGAACTCCTCTCAAATAGAATTTTAAGCGAACAAAAAAGAGAACAGATTTCTCTGTTCTCCTAAAAATATTGAATTATTTGATTTTCTAAAAACTCTTACCACTTACAACGAAATAGATTAAGGATTGAGTCCCATATTGTCTGGGCTTTTTCTTTTATTTTAGCTTCTGAAATCGCACGACCTGCTTCATCTACAAGATTTTGTGCACGACTACGAATATCTCCTATTGGGTCCTCAGACTGGTTTGTCTCATTTTCAACAACCTGCTTTTTCGTATTTTCTGGTTCAATACCATTTTGTTTATAAGCATTCTCAACTGTAAAAGTGCTACCTGTAGTGTAAGGTAAAATGGTATTAGCCATACTTCTAAAGACATGGGCTGCTCCATTGGAGGTCGAACCTGCTAGATAATGGTTCTCATCTGTTGTTGGGAAACCGAGCCAGTGGCTGATTACCACATCCGGAGTATAGCCGATCACCCACTGGTCACTTGTATATTCTGGGTTGAAAACAGCTTCAGTCGTACCTGTTTTACCAGCCATAACATAATCTGCCGGTGACGAACTAATTCCTGTACCATTGGTAAATGTTCCTAGCATCATGCTGGTCATTTTATCGGCTACCGACTTATCAATCACTCGTTTTTGGGAGTTTTTATGACTCTTGATGATCTGGCCGCTGGCATTTTCAATACGAGTGATGAAATGTGCTTCAGGCATCAAACCTCCATTAGCAAAGGCTGCATAGGCTTGCGCCATCTGGAGAGGATTCGTTTCCACACCTCCACCAAGAGCAACTCCAAGAACTCGGTCAACTTTTTCCATATTCAGACCAAATCTCTCCCCAGCGTCAAAAGCTTTGTCAATACCTAATTCATTTACAGTCGCAACAGCTGGCAGGTTGAGTGATTCCGCCAAGGCCTGATACATAGGTACTTCTGGAGATGTCTTAATACCCGCATAGTTATCTACTTGATAACTGTTGTACTGCATCGTATGATTATCCAGTTGCTTGTTCAAGGCCCATCCTGCTTCTACTGCGGGTGTATAAACGACTAAAGGTTTAATAGTTGAGCCTGGGCTACGCTTAGACTGAGTGGCATAGTTGAAATTGCGGAAGCCTGGTTTGTCATCACCAGCTACACGGCCAACAACTCCACGCACTCCACCCGTTTTAGGCTCTAGAGCAACACTACCTGATTCGGCATGCGTTCCATCTTCTGCCGTTGGAAATAGCGAAGTGTTTTCGTAAATAACCTGCATGTTTGCTTGGTAGTTTTGGTCAAGCTCTGTGTAGATTCGATAGCCGTTGTTGACAATCTCTTCTTCTGTGAGATTGTACTTGGAAACTGCTTCGTTGACAACTGCATCAAAATAGGACGGGTAACGATAATCCGAAACTTTGCCTTCATACTTATCTTGCAGTTGAGAAGCCATATCTACTCCAGCCGCTTCGGTTTCTTGATTTTTATCAATATAGCCCGCTGCAACCATATTTTGCAAAACAGTATCCCTACGGTTGGTCGAAGTTTCAACAGAATTTAATGGATTGTACAATTCTGGTCCCTTGAGCATCCCTGCTAGAGTAGCCGCCTGATTAAGCGTTAGTTGTGAAGCCGATACACCAAAATATTTCTTACTTGCATCTTCAACGCCCCATACTCCATTTCCAAAGTAGGCGTTATTGAGGTACATAGTAAGGATTTGCTCCTTGCTGTATTTCTTTGTCAACTCTAAGGCAAGGAAAAACTCCTTGGCCTTCCGTTCAACGGTCTGGTCCTGGGAAAGATAGGCATTTTTCGCCAACTGTTGAGTGATGGTGGAACCCCCTCCAGAACGACCCGCTGTAAGGATGGCTAGAAAGAAACGACCGTAGTTAATCCCATCATTTTTATAAAAGGAACGGTCCTCTGTCGCGACGACAGCATTCTGCAAGTCTTTACTAATATCTGTCAGTTCAACATAGGTTCCCTTTTGACCTGATAGGGCTCCTGCCTCTTTTTCTTCGCGGTCAAAAATCAGAGTTCGCGTTTTCAAGGCATTTTGCAAGTCATTGACATTGGTCGACTTGGCTATCGCAAATAGGTAGGTTCCTACTAGCAAACCTGCACTTAACCCTAAAATGATGACAATTTTTGTCAGATGATAACGGCGCCAAAATTTCCGAATCGGGCCTACTTGGGACAATTTTTTTCTATCGCTCCGTGAACGGCGCATGCTAGTCGAATCAGACTCCGCTGATTCATTCGTTTCTTTTTTAAAGAGAGAAAGAAACTTCTCAAATAATTTATCTAATTTCATGCGTTTATTTTATCATCTTCACCATAGGAACTCAAGAATTTAGCTACTCCCTATCCAAATAGGGCTTTTTTTGTTACAATATCTGTATGCAATTCACATTTACATTACCCGAATCCTTGCCTCAAATGACGGTCAAACAATTCTTAGAGGAACAACTCCTCATCCCTAGAA
This sequence comes from Streptococcus sp. HMSC072D05, assembly GCF_001815805.1. Lineage (GTDB taxonomy): Bacteria > Bacillota > Bacilli > Lactobacillales > Streptococcaceae > Streptococcus. The sequence continues at coordinate 31,979 of NZ_KV822037.1, read as the reverse complement.
AAATCCGCCATTTTTTGAGAATAAAGAAGAACATCCTAATTAACCACAAAGAAATTCACTGGAACGAGATGGTCAAGCCAGGGGACATTTGCCAGTTGACTTTTGACGAGGAAGATTATCCCCAAAAAGAAATCCTTTGGGGCAATCCAGACCTCGTTCAAGAGATTTATCAAGACCAACATCTCATTATCGTCAACAAGCCCGAAGGCATGAAAACTCACGGAAATCAACCTAATGAAATTGCCCTTCTCAACCATGTCTCTGCCTACGTTGGTCAAACCTGCTATGTCGTTCATCGCCTGGACATGGAAACAAGCGGTTTAGTGCTTTTTGCTAAAAATCCTTTTATCTTACCCATTCTCAATCATTTGTTGGAAAAAAAGGAAATCGTTCGTGAGTACTGGGCACTTATAGAAGGGCGAGTAGAGAGTAAAGAACTTATCTTCCGAGATAAAATCGGCCGTGATCGCCACGATCGTAGAAAAAGAATAGTTGATGCAAAAAATGGACAATATGCTGAAACGCATATCAGTCGATTAAAGCAATTTCCAAATCAGACTACCCTTGTCCGTTGCAAACTAAAGACCGGTCGAACGCATCAGATTCGTGTTCACCTTTCTCATCATAAGTACCCTATCCTGGGCGATCCTCTCTATAACTCTAGATCAAAAGTAAGCAGGCTCATGCTCCATGCCTTTCGACTTTCCTTTACCCATCCACTTACCTTAGAAAAATTGAGTTTTACTGCCCTCTCGGATACTTTCGAAACAGAATTAAAACAAAATGGATGACACTATCATCCATTTTTCTATACAAAAAAGCAAGACCAGAAGGCCTTGCTTTTATCGACTCAAGAATTATTTAGCGATTTTTGCAAAGTATTCAAGAGTACGTACAAGTTGTGCAGTGTATGACATTTCGTTGTCGTACCATGATACAACTTTAACCAATTGTTTACCATCAACGTCAAGAACTTTAGTTTGAGTTGCGTCAAACAATGAACCGTAAGACATACCTACGATATCTGAAGATACGATTGGATCTTCTGTGTAACCGTATGATTCGTTTGAAGCTGCTTTCATAGCTGCGTTCACTTCATCAACAGTAACGTTCTTTTCAAGAACTGCTACCAATTCAGTAACTGATCCAGTTGGAGTTGGAACACGTTGTGCAGATCCGTCAAGTTTACCGTTCAATTCTAGGATTACAAGACCGATAGCTTTAGCAGCACCAGTTGAGTTAGGAACGATGTTTGCAGCACCAGCACGAGCACGGCGAAGGTCACCACCACGGTGTGGTCCATCAAGGATCATTTGGTCACCAGTGTAAGCGTGGATAGTAGTCATCAATCCTTCTACAACACCGAAGTTGTCTTGAAGAGCTTTAGCCATT
>NZ_KV822037.1:0-30487 GCF_001815805.1 Streptococcus sp. HMSC072D05 | reverse complement strand
GAGCCAAGCAGTTTGTAGTACATGAAGCACCTGAGATAACTGTTTCAGTACCGTCAAGAACGTCGTGGTTAGTGTTGAATACAACTGTTTTAACGTCGTTTCCACCAGGAGCAGTGATAACAACTTTCTTAGCTCCACCTTTAAGGTGTTTTTCAGCTGCATCTTTCTTAGCAAAGAAACCAGTTGCTTCAAGAACGATTTCTACACCGTCAGTAGCCCAGTCGATTTGTTCTGGATCACGTTCAGCAGAAACTTTAACGAATTTACCGTTAACTTCGAATCCACCTTCTTTAACTTCTACAGTACCGTCGAAACGACCTTGAGTTGTGTCGTATTTCAACAAGTGAGCAAGCATAACTGGATCTGTAAGGTCGTTGATGCGAGTAACTTCAACACCTTCTACGTTTTGGATACGGCGGAAAGCAAGACGACCGATACGGCCGAAACCGTTAATACCAACTTTAACTACCATTAGTGATTTCCTCCTTATGAAAATCATGAAAATTTTATTGTGAAAAGAGTAACTTGAATCACTACAAATCACCTTTCAACAAACCTATTATATAACTATTTGAGTTTAATTGCAAGTATGGGCGTTGATTTTCTCTCCTGCTTTTCTACTTTTTCTCCCCCTTTTCATTCATCTATTCTTTTATTTTCAAAGCATATCTCTAGAATCTTTTATAATATCTGCATATTTTCTTCATTTCAAGGTAAAACTCCGATTTCAACTCTTTCAGAGTTTACAAAAAAAGAGACAGGATCACTCCTGCCTCTAGGCTGATAAACGATTATTTACGACGTCCTGGACGTTCTGCATAACCATAGTAAGCATCTGCCATGATTTCTTCCATGTCAGCTACCATTGGCAAGCGTGGGTTCGCAGGAGAACATTGGTCTTCATAAGCAAGCAAGGCAATTTCATGCAAGCTGTCTTTCCAAGCTTTTTCATCGATTCCAAAGCCTTTGAAGTTCATTGTGATTCCAACTGCTTCACCAAGATCGTAAACTGCTTTGGCATACGCTTCAACCGCTTCTTCTGGAGTTGAGTGAGGCAATCCAAGCATTCTAGCAATATCTTGGAATTTTTCATCAGCTTTCCAGTAGTTGTACTTAGGCCATGTAGTCGTCTTAGATGGGCGAGTACCATTGTAACGGATAACGTATGGAAGCAAGATTGCGTTTGTACGTCCGTGAACAGTATGGTGAACCGCACCGATCTTGTGGGCCATTGAGTGGCTCATACCAAGGAAGGCATTGGCAAAGGCCATACCAGCCATTGTAGATGCATTGTGCATTTTTTCGCGAGCTTCTGGATCAGCTGTCTTAACAGATTTTTCCAACCATTCAAACACAAGTTTGATTGTTTGAAGGGCGATACCGTCTGTGTAGTCGTTAGCAAAGTTTGAAGTGTAAGCTTCAGTCGCGTGAGTCAAGACGTCCATACCTGTATCAGCAGCGATGAAGTCTGGAACTGACTCAACCAAAGCAGGGTCAACAATGGCAATAGTTGGTGTCAATGAGTAGTCAGCCAATGGGTATTTACGATTGTTTTTCTTATCAGAGATAACGGCAAATGGTGTTACTTCTGAACCTGTACCTGAAGTTGTTGGAATACCAATGTATTTCGCTTTTTTACCAAGTGATGGGAAGCGGAAGGCACGTTTACGGATATCCATGAATTTTTGAACCAAGTCACGGAAGTCGATTTGTGGTTGTTCGTAGAAGAGCCACATTACTTTGGCCGCGTCCATTGGAGAACCACCACCAAGAGCGATAATTGTGTCTGGCTCAAATGCTCTCATCACTTCAGTACCACGTTCTACAGTTGTGATATCTGGATCTGGTTCAACGTCTGAGAAGACTTGGACAGTTACACGGTTGCTACGTTTGTTCAATTGGTCAATAATGCGTTGAACAAAACCAAGTTTTTCGATCGATTTGTCTGTAACAATCATAACGCGTTCAATATCTTCACATGTTTGAAGGTATTGGATAGAATTGCGTTCGAAGTAAATTTTTGAAGGAACTTTAAACCACTGCATATTATTTCTACGTTTCCCTACTTTCTTGATGTTTAGAAGGTTGATCGCACTCACATTATCACCAACTGAGTTGTGTCCATATGAACCACATCCAAGTGTCAATGATGGAATGAAGGCATTGTATACGTCACCGATACCACCGAAAGTAGATGGAGAGTTCCAGATAATACGCATTGCTTTGATTTCTGTACCAAAGCGTTTAGCAAGAGCTTCGTCTTTTGTATGAATAGCTGCTGAGTGACCAAGTCCGTTAAACTCAACCATTTGGCGAGCTTTTTTAAGACCGTCTTCTGTATCTTCAGCTTTTAGGACAGCGATAACTGGTGACAATTTTTCACGAGTCAATGGTTCTTTCGGTCCTACTTCTGCACATTCTGCAGCCAAGATGTTTGTTCCTTCTGGAACGCTGAATCCTGCTTGTTCAGCAATCCATGCTGCTGGTTTACCAACGATGTTTGCGTTTAGTTTAGCACCTGCACAGTTTTTGCTGTTTGCTTTCACGCCGAAACAGAATTCTTCAAGAAGCGCTTTTTCTTTCTTGTTTACAAAGTAAGTGTGATATGATTTGAATTCTTCTACAAATTCGTCATATACTTCTTTATCAATGATAACCGCTTGTTCTGATGCACAGACCATCCCATTATCAAATGATTTAGACATAACGATGTCATGAGCAGCTTGACGAAGGTCAGCAGATTTTTCTACATAGGCAGGAACGTTTCCGGCACCTACCCCAAGAGCTGGTTTTCCACATGAGTATGCAGCTTTAACCATAGCGTTCCCACCAGTTGCAAGAATAGTTGCAACACCTTCGTGGTTCATTAGCGCTCCAGTTGCTTCCATAGATGGCTTTGTAATCCATTGAACACAGTTTTCAGGTGCGCCAGCTGCGATGGCTGCATCACGAACGATTTGTGCTGCGTGAGCTGATGATTCTTGAGCTGATGGGTGGAAGGCAAAAACGATTGGGTTACGTGTTTTCAAAGCAATGAGTGATTTGAAAATCGCTGTTGAAGTTGGGTTTGTTGTCGGAGTGACACCACAGATTACCCCTACAGGCTCCGCAATCTTTGTCAAACCTGTAATTGGATCATCTTCAATAACTCCAACTGTTTTAACTCCACGCATATTGTTCACTACGTGTTCGCAGGCAAATAGGTTTTTTGTCGCCTTGTCTTCAAATACTCCACGACCAGTTTCTTCAACTGCGTGTTGTGCAAGGATACCGTGCGCGTCAAGTGCGGCAACCGAAGCTTTTGCCACGATATAGTCAACTTGCTCTTGGTTCAACTTGCGCATTTCATCAAGCGCAACCAAGGCTTTTTTCACGAGACCATCGACATGCTTTTCAGCAGCAAGTTGTTTTTCCTCTGGGGTTACTGTTTTTTTATCAGCCATATTATCCTCCATAGCCTTTAAGGATGTTATCCTTTGTTAATTATTTCACAAATTTATTATAACTCTTTTTTTATGCTTTGTAAACAGTTTCATGAGCATTTCACAAAGAAATTTTCTAAGATTGTGATTTTTTTCTCAATATGGCTACGCAACAGAGTTTTGCTTAGACGATTGTGAAATTATGGAGAAAATTTTTTTATTTCACAAAGTTTTTCTAGTTGAGAGTTAGTTATCGAATTCAAAAGTAGAAAGCGTTTTCTTTTTAGATTTTGAAAATAGTCTCCTAACTTGGAGACTACTGTTTTTGTTGAAAAACGCCTTGTTTAAAGGTTCCTTCATAAACAACTTCTTGCTCTGTCGTCAACTTCCCTTGACCTTCAGCCTGACCGTTTACAAAATCACCTTCGTATTTCCAGCCATCTTTTGATTGGAAAGTTCCTTTCCCGTTAAAGGCTCCATTATTGAAATCACCTGTATATTGGTCTCCGTTTTCAAAGGTCAGGGTCCCTTGACCATTCATTTTCCCTCGTACCAAGGTGCCATCATAAACAAGAGCTCCACCATCAAGTGTCAGGACACCCTTTTTTGGAGTGTTTAGTAGAAAAACTGATACGGCGCAGATAGCGATTAGAAGAACGGTTGCAATCTCTATACGCGGGCGAGTTAGATATACTCGATATTTTTCAAAGATTTTTTTAAACTTTTCCATTGTCACTCTCATTTTCTAAACGGTCTAACCAGCTTTGGCATCCACTTGTGATGCGCGCATAGGTTTCCTCAAAATCTCCTGTGTACCATGGATCTGGAACACTTTCTGCCGCAAAAGAGTAGATCTTGTACTGTAGTTCCTGAGGGCACATGTGACGCAGATCTGAAACGTTTGAAGCATCCATACCGATAATGTAATCAAATGATTCAAAGTCCTCTCTGCCAATCTGAAGCGATGTTTTGTCTTTGTCATACGGGATCTGATACTGCTGAAAAATCCCCTGCGTCCCCTTATGAATCGGATTGCCATGTTCCCAAGATGACGTTGCCCGACTCTCGACTTGGTAAGCGCTCGTCATGGACTTCATCACAAACTCTGCCATGGGACTTCGGCAAATATTTCCTAAGCAAACAAATACTATTTTTTTCATCCCTTTTCCTCTTGTCTCATAGAAAAACGGGAGTGACAGGTCCCGTTTTATTCTTCGATTGCTCCGCCTTCGTCAACAACTGTTCCTTCTGGTGTCACAGCTTCTTTGAGTGGCAAAACGGTCTTGATCGCAGCCAATTCAAAGGTCAAATAAACCCCATCTACATCCAGTACGATTGTACCTTTCTCAGTATCTACTTCATCCACTGTTCCGTAAAGCCCACCAATTGTAATGACTTCATAGCCTTTTTGAAGCTTGTTCAAGCTTTCCATACGCTTTTGTGCTTGTTTCTTTTGAGAACGTTGCATAAAGAACATCAAGGCAAACATACCTACAAGCATGATCAAAAATGTTAAATTTGGACTAATATTTTCCATAGTATTTTCTCCTTTGTATTTTACATAGGACTACTATATCAAATTTCAGCTACTTTTACAAGATTGTGCCTTGTTTTTATGGTTATAAAAAATCAGAGTTTTCACTCTGATTTTTGTGATTATTTCAAGTTTTGAACGACTTTGACTAGATTTTCAACTGTAAATCCGTACTCTGCCAATACTTTTGGTGCTGGGGCAGATGCTCCAAAGGTATCAATACCGAGAACTGCACCATCAAGACCAACATACTTGTACCAGTTTTGAGTTGCACCCATTTCAACTGCAACACGACGGCGAACTGCATTTGGAAGGATTTCTTCCTTGTAAGCTGCATCTTGTGCGTCAAAGACATCTGTTGATGGCATGCTGACTACACGGACTTTTGCACCTTGGCTAGCCAATTCTTTGGCAGCTGCGACCGCCAAATTCACCTCTGAACCTGTTGCAATCAAGATTGTATCAAAGTCTGCTGCATTTTCATAGACAACATAGGCACCTTTCGCAACTTTGTCAAAGTCTGTTCCTTCTTCGACAGTCAAGTTTTGACGTGTCAAGACAAGGGCAGTTGGTGTTTTTTCGCTTGTCACGGCAAGGTACCAAGCCGCTTGAGTTTCACGCGCATCTGCTGGGCGGAAAACATTCAGATTTGGCATAGCACGGAGACCTGCTAAGTGTTCAACTGGTTCGTGAGTTGGACCATCTTCACCAACTACAATCGAATCGTGGGTAAAGACATAAGTCACAGGAAGTCCTTGCAAGGCTGACAAGCGGACAGCTGCTTTCACATAGTCAGAAAAGACGAAGAAAGTACCACCGTATACACGAAGTCCACCGTGAAGGGCCATCCCGTTCAAGATCGTTCCCATTGCAAATTCACGAACACCAAACTGAATGTTGCGGTTCAAGCGATTAGCATCGTCTTGAAGTCCATCAGTCTTAATATAAGTCATGTTTGAGTGAGCAAGGTCAGCTGAACCACCTAGGAAGGTTGGCAATTTAGTAGCTACAACGTTCAAAGCATCTTGACTTGAGTTGCGAGTTGCTTGAGAAAATCCATTTTCTAAGGCTGGGAAGTCTGCTGGAGTCACTTTAACTGGATCACGGCCGTCGATGATGGCTTCTACTTCTGCAGCCAGTTCTGGATGAGCTTCTTTATAATCAGCAACTAATTTAGTCCAAGCTTGATAAGCTGATGCGCCACGATCTGCAACATTTTCTTTGAAATCAGCGTAAACTTCAGCTGGGATTTCAAATGGTTCATAGTCCCAACCAAGAGCTTGGCGAGTAGCCGCAGTTTCATCTGCTCCAAGAGGAGCACCGTGTACCGCATTAGTTCCTTGTTTGTTTGGAGAACCGTATCCAATAACAGTCTTCACTTCAATCAAAGATGGCTTGCCTGAAGCTTTAGCTGTTTCGATAGCAGCATGGATAGCTTCCAAGTCTGTTCCATCTTCAACCAAGGCTGTATGCCAGCCGTAGGCATTGTAGCGATCACGAACACTTTCAGTAAAGGAATCCTTTGTCTCACCATCCAAGTTGATGTCATTCGAATCATAAAGAACCACCAACTTATCAAGTTTTTGTAAGCCTGCGTATGAAGCTGCCTCACTTGAGACACCTTCCATCAAGTCTCCATCTCCACAGATCACATAAGTATAGTGGTCAAAGATATTATAGCCTTCGCGGTTATATTTGGCTGCTAAGAAGCGTTCTGCTTGGGCAAAACCAGTAGCAGTAGAAATCCCTTGTCCTAGAGGACCAGTTGTAGCGTCAACCCCTGCAGTATGACCAAATTCTGGGTGACCTGGTGTTTTTGAACCCCATTGGCGGAAGTTCTTGACTTCATCCATGCTAACATCTTCAAAACCAGAAAGGTGAAGAAGGGCATAAAGAAGCATAGAACCGTGTCCTGCTGAAAGAATAAAGCGATCGCGGTTGATCCAGTTTGGTTGAGCTGGATTGATACGAAGTTGCTTTGTAAAGAGGCTATAGGCCATTGGAGCAGCCCCCATAACCACCCCTGGGTGACCTGAGTTTGCTTTGTTGATGGCGTCAATACCTAGAAAACGAATTGCATTAACAGATAGATTTGACATAGAATTTCCTTTCTCTTTGAGGTGATTAATAAATCACACATCCTATTTTACTATTATATGAAAAAATGCATAGAATAGCAATAAAACAATTTGCGTTCATCTAACACATTTGGTTTTCTATTCCCTCGTCACTTCATAGTACGGAAGCAAGCGCGTATAAGCGTCTTCTAGCTTCTCCAATATCGCTTCTACTGACTGATTTTCAATGAGGGAAACATCTGACTTAACCAACACTTTACGGACTTCCTGACTTCTCACCTTCTCGCGTAAAGTACGACGATTCTCCTCAGTAGCCTCCACCTTATGACTTTCCCCATTTGAATAGACTAGATAATAAATTCCTTCTACCACTGGAAGTTCTAAGACCTTGGCTTGCTTGTCTAAGGTCTGTTCGTCTTTCTTGCGCTCGATGAAACTGACTTCCAAAGAAATCCCAAAGTCAGCAGGTGTTCCATACAAACGAAGAGCCATCATAGGTTCTGTCACTTGTCCGTCTCTCTGAAGATAGGCCCAGAAATGTGGCCGCAAGCGTTGCGCTTGGTTCATCCACTGACTAGTCTGTTGCAATTGCCATTCTGGATGACTAGCTTGAAAGGTTTTAGCCAGTTCTGTAAAAGACTTCCGAGCCTCTTGACCTTTTTTCCGCAAGGTCAACATCTTTTCTCTTTCATCGCCAGCTTTATCAGGATTAAGGTACTGGACCCCTGCAAATGATAGGTATTCTCTAACTGCTTTCAGCATATCTGAATCTTTCCTTTCCTAGCAAAAAATCAGGACGAACCTGATTTTACTTTGCTTATTCTGCATCTACGACAACATAGCGATTTGGCTCGTCGCCTTCAGAGTAACTCGTCACGCCATCCATGCGTGAAATAATGCGATGGATTATCTTGCGTTCGCTATTTGACATTGGATCAGTTTGTTGACTACGCCCTTCCTCTAAAACGCGAGTCGCCAATTTTTGAGCGTAGGTTTGCAAGACTTCTGCACGGTGTTCAACATAATCATTGACATTGATCGTGATGTAGAAGGTTCTTGAATAGCGGTTATAAAGATAATTTTGAGCCAATAGTTGCAAGGCCTTCAAAACTTTACCATGATAACCGATAATACGGCCTGGTTCATTGGTGTCAATTTGAAGATTGATGGTGCGGCGATTGTAGTCGCTTGAAATCGTCCCTTCAACATCCATATCATCTACAATGGTTTGAACGTAGCTAGCTACTTCAGTTGCCACTTGTTCGATGTCATAACTTGGTTCTACTTTCAAGCCTAAATCTTCCAAAGATTGACTTGTTGCTTCCTGCGTTTCAGTTTCTTTTTCTGGAGCAGATTTCACTTCCTCGGTAGTATCCTCTGGTTCCAATTCATTTAAAATTGAAATATGGCCTGTTTCTTCCAAAATCGTGCTGGCGTGCTTTTCATTTTTCAGGATTTCAGCCTTGACCTCTTCAGAGACACCTTGACCTTCTTCTTCAATCTTCTTGATGGCTTCAACCACATATCCCAAATCAACTGTCGCTTCGCTGACGGTTTTCACTGGTTCATTTTTTTCATTAACTTCTTTTGGAACCCCTTTAATGGCCTGCTGGTTGGCTTTGATTACTGTCGTTTCACTAATGGCTTCGATATCAACTTGAGCTGGCTTCTTACCAAACAAGCCTAAAAATCCTTTTTTCTCTTTCGAAACGACCTTGATGTGGGCCTTCATTCTTGGAATGTCTAATTCTTTCAATCCTTTTTGGATTGCTTCTTCAACCGTTGAACCTGTAAATAATACCATTATCAGATTCCTCCTTATTTTTTCTTTTTCTGTGCTTTTTTCAAAGCTCTTCTCTTCTTGCCTTCTAAATCTTTTTCTGCTTGCGCCACTGCTTCTCTTTCGGCAATAATCTTGAAAGGATTGTTCAAGAAATAGGTTTGCAGAACTTGGTAAGCATTGGATACGGCCCAGTACAAGGCTACACCACTTGGGGCGGAGATGGCAAAAACAAAGATCAATACAGGCATACCATACATCATCCCTGTCGTAGCTCCACTTTTTTCGGACAAAGCTTTATTCGATAACCAGCTACTCAAGAAGGTAAAGACTGCCGCCAAAATCGGAAGGACAAAACTTGTATCTACTCCTCCCAAATTAATCCATAAAAAGTGACCTGTTTTCAAAAAGTCTACTCGACTCAAGGCTTGAAAAAGTGCCAAGAGAACAGGCATTTGTATTAAAATCGGCCAGAGAGAGGATGAATGTTTGATCCCTAACTCTTTATAAACCTTACGCATCTCCTGGTCTAGCTTGGTTCTACTTTCCATATCACGACCTGGGTATTGCTCTCGCAAAGCCTTGATGCGTGGTTGAGCCTCTTGCATTTTTCTAGAGGCAATCATCTGTGTCTGAAAGACCGGTAATAGAATCGTCCGGATCAAAATCGTGAAGAGGATAATCCCCACTCCGATACTAATGTCAAAGGACAAAAAGCGGATAATTTCAGCAAAAAAATAAACGAATTTGCTCCAAAAGTCTGTCGAATCTGCTGTTATATCGCTAGCTGTACCATTTGTTGCACAGGCTGTCATGATAAACAAGGACAAGCCCAACAAACTAGTCAACTGTAGTTTCTTTTTCACTCCCATTTCCTTCCTGGTAAATCTTTGATAACTTTAATACGTGGAGTAGGTTTTTCTCCATCTCTGCATATTCCAAGGTTTCCACCCCTTTTCGGGCAATCACGACAAAATCAACATGCTCTACTAAACTCCCTTTTACACTTTGTAGAATGTGCCGGATTCGTCTCTTGATTTGATTTCTGGTAACTGCATTCCCCAGCTTTTTACTGACGGACAGTCCTACTCGAAAATGGTTTTGCTGGTTTTCCAATTGGTAGACAACAAATTTTCGATTGGCAAAACTTGTTCCGTCCTTGAAAATCGCCTTAAAATCTTTCTCTCTTTTTACACGAAAGCTTTTCTTCAAAACTCAACTCCATCTATTAAATTACTACTATTATACCATATTTTTTGAAAAAGCCAATAACAGCAAGGTTTTAGACATTTTCTACATAAAAAAAGCTGGAAAATCTCTTTCCCAACTTCTTTTCACAATCTAATTTTACGTGTATTTGCTTATTTTTTCAAGCGCTCAACATCGCGTGCAATCACCAATTCCTCATCTGTTGGAATAACCAAGACACGGATTTTCGCTGCGTCAGTTGAGATGTCTCCCGTTACGCCAAAGACGTTCTTTTCTGGATCCACATCACAACCAAACCAAGAGATACCTGAAATGACATCCTCACGAACCAAAGCTGCATTTTCACCGATCCCTGCTGTGAAGATAATCGCATCTGCTCCATTTAGGACTGCAAGATATTGGCCGATATGTTTTTGGATACGATCGACATACATTTCATAAGCCAAAGTTGCATCATGGTCTCCTGCTTCCATGGCAGCAATCACATCACGCATATCGCTTGACTGACCAGAAACTCCCATGAGCCCTGATTCACGATTGAGAACGCGACTAATATCTTCTGGGGTATTGAAATCCTCTGTATATTGCATGAGATAAGGGATGATAGCAGGGTCAATATCCCCTGTACGAGTTCCCATCATCACACCGCCGAGTGGTGTGAATCCCATAGAAGTATCCACAGACTTCCCACCCTTAACAGCTGTGATAGAAGCCCCGTTACCAATATGGCAGGTAATCAATTTCAAATCTTCTAGAGGACGACCCAAAAGTTTCGCTGCTTCTCCTGCGACAAACTGGTGGCTTGTACCATGAGCACCGTATTTACGAACCTTGTTTTCCGTGTAGTATTTAGTTGGTAGAGGATAGCGATAAGCCTTCTCTGGCATGGTTGTGTGGAATGAGGTATCAAATACGACAACACTGGTAATATCTGGAAGCAATTCCTTAAATGCGCGGATTCCAGCTGCGTTAGCTGGATTGTGAAGAGGAGCCAAGAGTCCCAACTCCTCAACTTTTTCTATCACATCTCCCTCAACAACTGTTGATTCCTTGAAATATTCACCACCTGCAACGACGCGGTGTCCGACACCTGTAATCTCATCGTACCCTTTGATGATGTCAAAACGAATCAAATCATCCAATAAAATTTTAACAGCTTGTGTGTGATCTTCAATATCAAGAATTTGTTGCTCCGAACGACCGTTAAATTTTACTGTTGAAATTGAGTCTTTCAATCCAATACGTTCAATCAAGCCTTTAGCCAAAACTTTTTCCTCAGGCATTTGATAAAGTTGCCATTTCAAGCTTGAGCTTCCTGCATTGATTGCAATTGTTTTTGTCATAAGATGATACCTCTTTTTTAAGCGTTTTCATCTATTATAACAAAATCTCTTTTATATTTCAGTACCTTTGCTCCAATTTTGAAAATTTTCTTTAAAGGTCAACAAAACTGACGGATCTTGCAAGCTAGTAAGAGGGTAAACAAAGGGTTCTATTTCTTTATCTCTTTTCTTCTGTAAGACAAAAATACTTTTAGCTTGGCTTGCAGTTGAGAAAATATCCTCTGGCAGAGCGATGATGGCAGCCAGACTCACTTCGTCTTTGAGCCACCCTTTTAATAAGTCACTTTGAGGACTGGTCAATAAATCACTCGGAGCTAGAAAAATAGCATAGCCATCTGACTTAAGGTACTTGAGCCCTTGCTCCATCAGCAAATGATGGGCATAGGTATGCTCTTGACTAGAAGCCACTTGATAGCGCGAAGCGATGGCATCGTCTGGGTAATAGCCAACAGGCAAGTCGCTAATGACCACGTCGCTTTCCTTAAGCATTTGCGGACGAACCGCGTCGCCTTGAACAAAACCAGCCTGTAAACCAATCACATCTGCCATACTGGCTGCCAAATCAATCAGCAAGTCATCCACTTCGATTCCCAAGTAATCTACTTTTTTAGAGAGAGAAGTCAAGAAAGTAGCCCCCAAAATGCCCATACCAGAACCTATTTCGAGGATGCTAATTTCCTCTTGTTCAAACAACTCTTCCACAACAAGTACCAAGAGGAGGGCAATGGCATCTGGTGTAAACTGGTGATTGGCCTGTAAAGGTTCCGTTTGTCCTGCCTTCATCAAGAGAAACTGGTAGGTCTTGAGCCACTCTTCCTTGCGAAGCGCTAAGCGCTTAAGGGCTTGATTGTTCTCCTTGACCTGCTCCAGCTCTGTCTCGCCATCTAGGTAGATACTATTTTGCTCTACTAAGGCATCATAAAAGTTGGTCGCCAAATCACTTTGGATGACTTGGACATTCTCTAGTAAATACGTATAAGCTTGTTCTATTTTTTCAAAATCCATATTCCTATCTTATCAAAATTCCCCTATTTTTTCCATCTGAAGAGAAAAAATCACTGCTTTAGTCAGCGAGTGATTTTTGGGCTACTGTTAAAAAGAGTTCTGCGTAATTTCCGAGGAAAAGACCTTCAGCACTATAGAGAATCTGACTGCCAATGCTCGAAAAACCAAACTGGGCGAGCTTGGTTTCCAGTTCAGCTAAATCAAAACCATGGTGGTTGGTATCTGTCTTGACAAAATCAGCGATGAGAACTTGTCCATTCTCCCTAAGGTGATGGTAAAACATGGCAAGAGTTGCATCTAGATCAGGCATATGATGAAGAACCCGACTGACAACAATCAGGTCAAATTGTTGCTCTAAGGGATTCACCAGTAAATCCTGCTCCAAGAGTTGAAGATTCCTGATTTCTTGTTCCTTTGCTTTCAAACGGGCTTGCTCCAGCATCTTCTCCGAGATGTCTACAAGGGTAACCGACTGGGCTTGCTTAGCTAGAGGCAAGGCTAACAGACCCGTCCCACCACCAAAGTCCAGTATTGCCTTGTCTGGTAGAAAATCAATCTGTGCTTCAACTGCTTGACAAACCAAATTTGCAAGAAAGATATTTTTGGGCGAATCAAAGGTTTCTGCTTTGTGATTAAAATCGTGTTTCATGTTTTTAGTTTAGCACAAAGTAGTTGAATTGACTAGGAATTATCTTTCTTTTCAGGCTTTTCTTCTGATTTTTTCTTCCCTGCTTGATTGCTTGAATCAGTCGCTACCTCTTCCTTTTTAGCTGTTTTCTTTTCTTGGGTTTCCATCGGAGGAAAGAGAAATTCATAGTCTCCCTTATTCATACGAACACTTGTTGCAAAACCTGTTTTCGTATTGTGATACCTGACTTTTCCTAAGTTGAAGACTCGTTCCCCACTTTCTTGCTCAGCCTTATCCTTACTTCGCTTGGCCATGGCAAAAGCTGCCAACTTCTCTTTGTTTAGGGTATAGTCTTTGTGATGGGCGACTTGCCGGTTCAAATAAAACTGCAACAAAAGGCTAAAAATAGCTGCCATGGTAACTGCATATAAGAGAACGCCTGCCTTAACTTTTTGCTTTTTCCACACGATAGATGAACTCCCTTTCTAAGCCTTTTTGAAATTGGAAACGAAAGTGAATCAGTTGATTTTCCTCTGTGATTTGAGCTGATTTGAGGCCATAAACCATTGGCTGGTAACCTCGTCCACTGCTATCGGTCTTCCGAAAATCATCCGATTTAGATTTCCCTATAGAGATATCCTTACCATCCTGTTTCATGTAGAGGCGATTGCCTTCTACCTTTTCAAACTGCGAACGCTCTAACTCAGCTTCTAGCTGGTCTACAAACAGGAGCCATTCCTTTTGCTCGCTTTGTTGCTGGTAGCGAACTTCTGAAATAAGGAGCTGACTCATGGCTTGAAAGAGAAGCAAGCCACCGCTAATGACGATAAGGGCTAGCAGAGATTCCAAAAGAGTGAAAGCCCTTACCTTACTGCTCTTTAAGATCCAGCAATTTCTCTGAACCATGGTAGACCTCCAATCCTTTTTCACTAGCAAAGACCTGAATCTCCACTCCATTGATCTTCACTTGATTTTGACCCGTCTGCAAGGCCATCTTGGCTACTCGTAGAACTTCTTCTTTTTGCAAGATTTCTGCCTCTTCTTGTCTATTTTTCTGAATTTGCCCCAAAAGAAGGGTCGCAATGCTGGCAAACACAGCCAAAGCTACTACTGCTTCTAGTAAGATTACTGCCCTAATTTTTTGTTTCCTTAATGCGTTTAATTTTTCCATTTCCTAGATATAATTGATAGCGAATCGCTCCTTTGCTGGTTTGAAATTCAACCTTAGCCAGGGACGAATTGCCTCCAGCTCGGTCAAATATAATGCTTTGTCCTGAGGGTGCCTGAATTCCTTTAGGAACGGTCAAGTTTTGACTGCCATTGCTAATGGTCCGTCCGTCTAAGCTTAAACTTGTCTTTTGCTGACTAGCTACGCTGCGTTTTTGCGTTTCTCGGTAGAGTTCTTCAAACTCCATAAAGAAAATCTGCTCTTCTACCGCTGCAAAACTGGATTGAACAGAACCAGACAAGCCCAGGGCAAGGATACTCACAAGTCCCAAAACTAAGAGACTTTCCAGCATAGTAAAGGCCTTAATCTGCAACAGTTTGACTTGTTTTTTGTTTTGCATGGTAGTCTTTATAAGCTTTGGCTTGCTCAGCTGTGATACGGCCGTCCGCTTGTAATTTGCTGAGGCTGGCGTCATCATTTTTGTCCAAACGATAGAGTTCTGCCTGGCTTTCCACAACCTTGACAACAGCAGCTTTTCCTTTATCATCTACGGCATCCTTTTGCTTGGTCAAATTGGGCACAAAGAGCAAGAGGAGTACGCTGATGATAAGCAAGACGACTAACATTTCTACCAAAGTGAAAGCTTTAACCTTGGCTTTTTTTAAATTTGTCATGAGTTTTTTCATTTTAAAAATTTACCTCCATATTTTGATACATGGGCATGAGCATTGCCGCATAAAGTAAAACGATAATCAGGGCCACAAAGATAAAAACCAGTGGCTGTACTAAGTTCATGGTGCGGTTGACTCGGATAAAAAAGGATTCCCAAGTCTTTTCCGCGTAGATTTCCAACTCACTCCCCAGCTTGGACTTGACTTCCCCATACTCGATGATGAGACTCAACTCCTTCTTAAAGAAAGGATAGGTCGTTATGGTTTGAGAAAATTCGCGGCCATTTTGCAGGGCTTGAGCCAAATCTTGACCGATTTCTTTAAAGAGCTGAGAACCTTGTTCCTGCATGATCTGAAAAATTTGCGTCAGCTCCATCCCCTGTGAAATCATATTGCCCCATTCACGCGCGTAATAGGCCGTCAGATAGGTCTGGACAAAGATTCCTAGAAAGGGAACCCGTGCCAACATCGAGAAAACCCGCATCTTGGAACTTCTTTTGTAGAAAGTGAGGGCTAAAAGTAAAGATAGAGAGCAAACCAGCACTAGTCCCAGAAATATTTGTGGCAGATTGCCGATGATTTGAGTGGCAATATTGCTACTGTCCAGTTGGGGAAGTAGATAGTTTCTCAACCCCAGCATGATTAGCAGGAGAAATCCCAGCAAAATCAGGGGATAAGTCGCCACTTCGATTAACTTTTTCTTGACCTTGGCCAAATTATCCAGATATTCTTCTATCTTTCCCAAACTCAGGTGAAGATTTCCATGTACTTCAGCTAGAGATAATTGGGTCACAATGGCACTTGAAAAGCCCAAACTTTCCATCATTTCTGAAAAGGATTTCCCCTGAGACAATCCTTGGTGCATCTGGGCCACATAGTCCTTTTCCAGCAAGGCACTTCTGCCCAAAAAAGAAATAATTTCCACCAAATGAAAGCCACTGGAGAAGAGGTTGTTAAACAAAGTGATGATTTTCTTCTGCTTAGCTGTAGCTAATTTTTTCCGTTTCAGCCTGAAGACTTGTGATATGTCCATCTTTAAGAAGCTGCTCAATCTGTTCATTCCAGCTAGTTGGCTGGTGTTCCTGATAGTCTTTGTTTGCAAAGTCAACGATTCCTCCTCCCCCAATTAATCTCTGGTAGCAGACTCCTTGCAGAACAACTGCTAATTCCTCCTCCGTCACACCCAACTCCAGAAGGCGTTCATAAACACCTCGGATACTCTTGGCATGAATGGTTGAAAAAACTGTCGCCCCTGTCAAACTGGCTCTGACCACTGCACGCGCTGTCTCGCTATCCCGAATTTCACCAATAATCAAGAGGTCCGGACGATGCCGGAGAGACAGTTTGATCAGATTTTCATAGGTCAAGCCAATCGCTTCATTCAACTGCAACTGGAGCATGTCTTCCTGCTTGATCTCGACAGGATCTTCAATGGACATAACCTGTTGCCCTTTAAACAGAGACTTGGCCAATTCGTGCATCAAGGTCGTCTTGCCACTTCCGACTGGACCTGCAAATAGATAGAGTCCCCGTTGCCTGTACTGCTCACCCAGTTCGTTCATATCCTGAAACCAGAAATTCAGATCCTGCTCCTCATCGTGCAACAAACGAATGACCAAACTCTCATGCCCCCGATAATCTCCTACGGTAGACAAACGCAGAGAAGACTTCTTCTCCCCATGCTGATAGTCGCAAGAACCCAGCTGACTGCGCCTCTTCTCTCCTACGTTCATACCCGCCACAAACTTAAAATGACTAATCACAGCAGCTAAAACATCAAACTCATAGGAGTCAACGAGACACCGCTCGTCTCCAACCCGCATGTGAAGCTCGTAGGACTTTTCCTTGGGAATGAAATAGATATCCTGAGCCTTCTTTTCTTTCGCAGTAGCAATAATTTTCTGTGCAATTTCTTGTACCATACCGCCCTCCTTATCTAACTATTCGCAAAAAAATAAAAAAAGCAACTTAAAAAGTTACTTTTTATCTCCATTTCATACGGCAAGAACGGTGTTTTTCTTGACCTGTTTGTTTTTCGTAGCCTGGACGTAGCTTTTCATCGGGGATGACTTGCTCATCCTGTAAAAGTGCCAAAGAATGATACTGCTGCAAATACTCATCACACTCATCACACCAGCGTTGGTCGGCAGGATCCCAAAAAATAGTCATCAAATCACTCCGACTCTTATAAAGAGGATTCTTCTTTTCCAGCTCAAACCAGCATGATTTATAATATTTTAGAGCATCATAATACTTGTCAAAAGATTGACTCATGATGACATCTTCTTCCCAACCTTCTATGAACCACCACGGTTCAAAATCCCCATACATTTCTATAACACGATACATTCTTACTACTTCCTTTGTATCGTATATTATATCTAATTTTTTATTACAAGAAAAGGATTTTGCTTGTTTCCCCCATTAGAAACTTCTTTAAGAAGCCTGTTATTTTCATCTGATAATAAAAATAGGAGTCCTTTATTGACCCCTATTTTTTATCTTCTTAGGCTTGATAACGTTTCACACCATCTAGGTAGGTTGCTACCAATTCCAAATCTTTATCTAGTACGATAAAGTCAGCGTCATAACCTTCACGGATTTGACCACAGACATCATCGATGTGAACAGATTTTGCTGGGTTGAGGCTGGCCATCATGACTGCTTCATGCGGATTCGCAATTCCCCATTCGACCACATTCTTCAAACCATCTTTGAGTTTGAGGATAGAACCTGCCAAATTGCCTGTAGATTTGAGGCGAGCAGTTCCATTGGCAACTACTACCGGGAATTCTCCCAACATGTAATCTCCATCTTCCAAGCCACCAGCTGTCATACAGTCTGTGATAAGGGCGATATTTTCAGTTCCCTTTTGTTTGAGCAAGATATCACAGGCCTTTGGATCCACATGGTGACCGTCACAGATCAACTCTGCATAGGTATGTGGCAACTCATACATGGCTCCCACCATACCGAGCTCACGGTGAGTCAACCCACGCATTCCGTTGTAGGCATGTACCCAAACGCTTGCTCCAGCATCGACTGCTTTTTTAGCTTCATCAAAAGTCGCATTGGAGTGCCCAAGAGCAACAGTCACTCCTTCGCCTGTAATCGTACGAACAAAGTCTTCTACACCTTCGCGTTCTGGCGCAAGGGCAATTTTATTGAGCAAGCCATTAGCTGCTTTTTGCCAAGCACGAAACTCATCCATACGAGGGTCTTTCATATAGGCAGGGTTTTGAGCTCCTTTGTATTTCTCTGTGAAATATGGCCCTTCAAAATAAATCCCACGAATTTTCGCTCCACTTGCTTCCTGGTAACGAGCACCGATATTTTCAGTTACTGCGAGCAACTGCTCGTAAGAGGAAGTCAAGGTCGTTGGCAAGAAGCTGGTAACACCCGTGCTAAGCAATCCTTCACTCATGGTATGAAGGGTTCCTTCGATGTTATTGTCCATGACATCCACACCACCAAATCCATGAATATGGGTATCCACAAGCCCAGGGGCAATGCTATAACCTGTATAGTCAATCACCTCAGCTCCTTCAGGAATCTGTTCTACATGTTTGCCGAACTTGCCATCCACAAGTTCCAAGTAACCGCCACGACGAACTCCGTGTGGGTAGAAAAACTGATCCGCTTTAATATAATTAGGCATAATGATAACCTCCTTGATAGATTGATTCTAGAATTTATTATGTCAATTACATTATAAACCTTTCTTTTTCATTTGTAAATGGTATAGACCTATTTTCTAGAGATATTTTAAAAGAGCTGGATTTCTCCAACTCTTTAATTTTATTTTGATTTCACAGGCAGTTCTTGAGCAGCCTTAACAGCAACTGCGATCGTCTCTGCGTAAAGTTTAGCACCTTCTTCAATCATGTTGCTATCATTTCCAAAGTGGACTTGGTCGGTTCCAGCCCAGATTTCAGGGTGCTCCTTAGCAACCTTATTCCAGTCAGCGATGCTCACGTAAGGATTCTTTTCAGCTAATTCCCGTGCATAAGCCGCATACTGCTCCACTGATGCATAAGTGTCCTTGCTCTTGTCTCCCTCATAAGGTGTCACCAGTATCAGATGGTGTCCTTTCGGTAGATTGTTCACGATGCTGTCCAAATCATTCTTATAGCCTTCAGGATTATTGACTCCCGTTGCAATGACAACTGTTTTTAGCAGCGCCTTGTTCTGACTGTTATTGAGCATGATGTCATTGGCTTGCTTGGTCGTTCGACTAACCTGGGCATTGATATTCGCTTCAGGAAGTGCCTCTTGTAAGGCTGTATTGGCACGCAAGGCTACCGAATCTCCTATTAGGCTTGTTCCCTCAGAAATTCCTAGACGACTCAGTTCAGCTTGTTCAGCAAGAGTCTTTGTTTGTCCTATATTGGTCTGGGCTTGTTTGAAACCATTGACCATCAAGTCTGTCTCAAAAGCTCCAACTTGAGGAGCCACAGCTATGATAATCAAGCTAATCAAGGTAAGAATGCCAGCAGCACTAGCACTAATTGGTTTAATATGAGGCAATCGACTAATCTTCCGTATTAAAGGATTGGATTTACCGGCAATCAACGGCTCAATAATATAGAAGGATAGGATAGCAAAGAAATAAGAAAAGATGATTGTCAGAATAACAGCAGGCAGATTACTCATCAACTGAGAAAAGATAATATAAAAAGGCCAGTGGAAGAGATAAACCGCGTAGCTGGTATCCGCTAAAAATGTAATGATCCGAGGTTCTTGTATCTCAGGCGTTTTCTCATGCAAGACACGCGCAGCAAAAATCATGGTCACTGCCGCTAAACTTGCTAGCAAGAAGCCAAATAAGTACGCAAACAGGTAGGTGAACTTGACAAAGAAAGTCAAGAGCACTAGCACCAAAAGCCCCGCAATAAACACCAGTAGATTTTGACGAAGGCCCCACATCCGGTCAAACTGCTTGACTAAATCGCTCGTCTGACGAACCCCCACAACTGTCGCCAAAATGCTTCCTAAAAAGAAGGGATAAACATGGGTTAAACTTGAAAAGTAGACAGATGAATAGGAACTAGCCATTAGACTACCAATAAACATGGAGAAAAAGCTAATGATAAAAGCTCCAGCAGAAAGGAGAAAGACCATCCCTCTCAATTGACTACTAGATTTTGAACGTTTCGATAAGAACCAAACCGCTAAGCCCCAAAGGATATAGTAGTGAACCTCAACAGCTAGGCTCCAGTTGTGAACAAAGAGATGCGGAATGAACTGGGATTCATAACTTCCCCCTGTTAACATTTCGTAGAAGTTGG
This sequence comes from Streptococcus sp. HMSC072D05, assembly GCF_001815805.1. Lineage (GTDB taxonomy): Bacteria > Bacillota > Bacilli > Lactobacillales > Streptococcaceae > Streptococcus. The sequence continues at coordinate 10,361 of NZ_KV822037.1, read as the reverse complement.
TCATAAAACCGAGAACTCCAGCAACCTGGCCACCAATTCCAGCAACGTAGTCTTGACGAACCAAGAAAGTAAAAGGCATGGTCACCAAAACCATCAGCACCACAGGTGGCACGATGCGGTAAAACCGTCTCTTAAAAAAGGCCAGCAAATCGATCTGGCGTGCCTTCCCAAATTCTTCTAAAAGGAGGGAGGTGATCAAAAATCCTGAAAAAGTGAAAAAGACATCTACCCCAAAGAATCCTCCAGGAAAGATCGTTTGAAAGAAGTGGTACAAAAGCACCAAAAGTAAACCTGTAATCCTAATCAAGGAAAACCATTTAATACGCATACGAGTCTATTCTCCATTAAATTAGGAAGCAAAACACCACCTAATTTCCATTCCATTATACTCCCTATTCTATCAAAAAAATAGGAAAAATCCTAAGAGAAAACTTATGATTTTGGCATTCTATTTTTACACTTTAGAAATTGCGCCCTGACTTGTTGTAGCCATATTTTTCTACAAAATACTCACGAAATTCCAAGAGATTGTCATCCATGATGGCTTGGCGGACCTGCTTCATCAGATTGAGCAAGAAGTAGAGATTGTGGTAACTAGTCAAGCGGATACCGAAGGTTTCATCAGCCTTGAGCAAGTGACGAAGGTAGGCGCGTGTGTAGTTCTTACATGTGTAGCAATCACACTCAGGATCCAGTGGCGTAAAGTCTTCAGCGAATTGGGCATTTTTGACAACCAAACGACCTTGGCTGGTCATACAAGTCCCATTACGAGCGATACGAGTTGGCAAGACGCAGTCAAACATATCCACACCACGAATAACCCCATCAATCAAGCTATCTGGCGCTCCCACACCCATCAAATAGCGAGGTTTGTTTTCAGGAAGAAGTTGGGTTGTGAAGTCCAAGACTGCATTCATCTCTTCGTGGGTTTCTCCTACTGCCAAACCACCGATAGAGTAGCCAGGGAAATCCATGCTGACAAGGTCATGAGCTGACTGACGGCGAAGATCTTCAAAGCCTGCTCCCTGTACAATTCCAAACAAACCTTGGTCATGCGGACGACGATGAGCCTTCAAACCACGCTCAGCCCAACGACTGGTACGTTCGATTGATTTCTTAACGTAATCATAGGGTTGGTAAAACTGAGGACATTCGTCAAAGGACATCATGATGTCTGAGCCTAGATTATTCTGAATAGAGATGGCCTTTTCTGGTGATAGGAACATCTTGGAACCATTGAGATGGTTTTTAAAGGTTACTCCTTCTTCGGTGATATTTCGGCTATCTGCTAGGGAATAAACCTGGAAGCCACCACTATCTGTCAAAATTGGTTGGTCCCAGTTCATAAATTTGTGGAGACCACCTGCGCGTGCGATGAGTTCATCTCCAGGGCGAAGCCAGAGATGATAGGTATTAGAGAGGATAATCCCTGATCCCATCTCCTTCAACTCCTCTGGTGACTGGGTTTTTACAGTAGCTTGGGTCCCAACTGGCATAAACATAGGTGTCGGGAAGGTACCGTGCGGGGTGATGATTTCTCCCAGACGAGCTCCCGTGTGTTTCTCTTTCTTAATCAAACGGTATTTGATTGGTGAATCTGACATTTTTTACCTCCGAAGCTGGGAAAAACAGTCCCAGTTCATACTTTGTGCCCAAAGGCATACTGTATGATTTTATCAAAAAAACTAGGAACTGTCACGAACTATGGTATAATGAGAGAATGAAATACCCAAAAATTGATTTAAAAACCATTCGTCTGCAGACGAGGCAGTTTCAGGCTGAAAATCCCCGCCTCTTTCTCGTCTATCTCTTACCTAGTATGCTGGTCATCTTGTCAGGCTTTCTCAACCCCTTGGCTCGTCTCCAAGAAAGTGTTTTAGAGCAATCCTTTTTCAGCATGCTAGCACAAGTGCTCCAAGCCTATCTCTTCCCGCTAGTGGTTTCTTTTGTGAGCACGATTTTTCTAGCAGGTGCTGCCTTTACGACACTCCGACTCCTCAAGGATCCTGATACAGAACTCTCAGTAAAATCAAGCCTGGCCCTCTTTGCTGCAGAGCGCTTCTCGCAAACCTTCCTAACTCTGCTCCTCAAACGTTTCTACCTCTTTTTATGGAGCATTCCAAACTTAGTAGGCGTTTATTTTCTCTTTTATAGCAATCTCTTGGCTCGGAGATTTGTCGCCCTACATCCTGAATTTCCAAAATTAGACCTCTCATCCCTTGAAACAGAGCAGTTCCTTATGACCTTTGGCCTCTACTTTTTCGCGAGTCTCATCTTGATGATTGTAGGGAACATCCTCTACGTTCCACAACATTATGCCTACTCGCAGGTAGAATTCCTCCTCTGCGACACTCTGGATTTAGGACAGGCTAAACCCCGTCAAATCCTGAAAACCAGCCGTTTCTTGATGAAGGGTTACAAATTTCAACGCTTTGTTCTCGATCTACAACTACTCCCTTGGTACTTCCTTAACTGGATTACTTTTGGAATTGCTAGTTTTTCACTCCTTCCCTATATCCAAAACAATCATATCTTCTTTTACAGAGCCCTACTAGCCCGTAAACGTCGAAATGGATAAGAGTCTACAAAAACCAGCGTCGTTCAGGACGCTGGTTTTCTTATTTCAAAAGTAACATACTCAGCAGAGCCAAAATAGCAGGCCCACCTTGCTTCAGAATAATCTTCTTGTCTGCTGTCAGAGAACCGTAGGTCGCTGCACCAAGCACAAATAAAACAAAGATGGTCACAATTTCCAAGCTTTGCGAAAAATAAATCCCGTACAAGAGAAAGACACCTATCAAAGCATTATAAATTCCTTGATTTTTAAATAATGAACTCACTGAAGAACGAGCCAGTTCTTCCTTATCCACATTAAACACTCTACTAGTAGTGTCTGATTGCGTAGCCACACTTTCCAAATAAAAAATGTAAAAATGCTCCAAAGCAACGATAGTTGCTAAAATAATTGTAAAAATAGACATATTCTTCTCCTTAAATTTTTATCTCTTCTAAGCCAGATATCAACTTTTCTAACAAGCGACTGAACTCTTCTCGCTCCCCTTTTGTAAGTACACTCTCCATCTGATTTTTTACGTTTATATGTTGTTGAGGAGAGTTGATTACTAGTTGTTCTCTCGCAAAGTCTGTGACTTCCACCAAAACCTCCCTCTGGTTTTCAGGATTCCGACGTCGATTAACCAAACCTCCCTTTTCCAAAATTTTAAAGTGCCGTGTCAAGGCAGCCTGATCAATCTTCAATCTATCCTGAACTGCTATTTGATTACACGGTGACTGATTGATTAAGAAACATAAGATTTGATAACGAGTCAGACTAATTCCCAATTGGCGTTCAAATAGTTGTGTCATAGACTGATCTGCTAATCGTAGTTGATACAGTAAATCATGGATTGCTACCATAAATCTTTCTCCTTTAAAGTTGATTTATCAACGATTGACTTATCAAGTATAATGCAATCCAAAAAACAAATCAAGTAATATGCTTACACTCTCTTGAAATATTACTCACTTACCCATATTTGTCCCTTTTATCCTAAAGAAATGACACACAAAAAAGAAGCGGGAACTCAATCAGTTCCCAACTTCCATTTTAATGATTAGTTCATTGAAACGTGAACGTGGTCATAGTGGTTTTCGGTTACGCTACCACGGTCTGGCATTGGATTCCACGTATAGGCTGGTCCATATTTACTATCATATGGAGCGTAGAAACGTTGTTTCCAGATGATATAGTTGATACCACGGCTAGCCATATTTTTGACTGCATATTCCGCGATTTGATCACCAAGTGCTGAACTCACTGGAACCATAAAGTCGATGGCCAAACCTTTCCCATGGTCGCCACTGTCTCCAGGACGGTAACCACTAAAGGATGTGATGCCAAACAAGTTGGCGATTTCTTCTTTAAAGGCTGCCGTTTGCGGTTGAAGACCAGCATTCTCAGACTTAGCTACAGCAAGTCCTGCATAGTCAGGAGCCGCTGGGGCTGAATATGTTCTTGAAGGAGTTTGGCTTTGCTCTGCTTGATAAGTCGAAGTTGCAGTGTCAGAAGTTGCTGTTGATGCTGCTTCTTCTGTTGCACTTGTTCCTGTTGTATTAGCAGGCGTTTCAGTTGCTGGAGCAGCTGCTACTGGGGCTTCTGCTGAAGTCGTTGCTGCCGTTTCTTCGGTAGCTGGAGTCGCTGATTGAGGAGCTTCTTCTTCAACTGGGCGAGTTGTTTCTGCTACTGGTGCTTCCGCTGAAGTCGTTTCAGCTGTTTCTTCAGCTACAGGTGTTTCTGTAGATGGTGTCTCTTCAGCAACTGTCGCTGTCTCAGAAACTTCTGAACTTGGCGCTGCTTCTGCTGGTTTTTCAGTCTCTGTTGCAGTTGGAGCTTCCTCAATTGGTTGAGAAAGGTCTTCTACTTGAACTGTTTGTTCATCGACTGTTACTTGATTCGTCGTCAAATCAGCTGTTGCAGTCGTCACTTCTTCACTAGCATCTGCTTGAGGAGCTTGGATTTCAACTTCCGTTACCTCTTCTGCCTCATTGACAGTTGTAGTGAGGACAGTATCTGGGAAAATCAAGTCCATATTGGTAATTTTGTTCAAATTAGCAAGAACCGTTACATCTACTCCCAAAGCTTCTGCAATCGTGCTCAGGGTATCACCATACTGAACTGTATAGCTGTTTTTGTTCTCGTTTTTCGTCACATCATTTTGGATTTGCTCAACGCTACGTGCTGTCCAAGAGATTTCTTGAGCTTTAGCTCCTAATGCGGGAGCAAGAGACAAGGCTACTGTTGAGGCTAAAATTATTCTTTTCTTCATTCGTTCATATTCCTTTCAAATGAGTACCTGTCTATCATAACACAAAAAAAGCAGAAAAAAAGCCCTCTCGGGCCTATTTAACAGAACTGTCTATTCCTTGTAACAAACTCGATTACTTGAAATAGTTTGTTAGGTTTCTGTCACAAAACTGACACAATCTTCTCGTCCCCAATCCTCAAAAATATGAGGAATATCTGCTAACTCTTGAATCATGTGATTCCCTTCATAAGACGACTCTAAAAAATTGATGCTTTGAAGGCCGCTATTCTGAGCAAATTCCACATCCAAAGTCCGGTCTCCTATATAGTAGGTGTTCTCAGGATCCAACTCATACTTGTCTAGCAGATAGGTCGCCGCTTCTGGACTGGGCTTGCGCGCAAAGCCACTCTGACTGGTTAAAATCTCTTTGAAATAGGATTCCAACCCCAAGTCTCTTAAAATAGTAAGCGCATTGTCTCCCTTATGAGTATAGACAAACTGCTGAATCCCTGCTTCGTCTGCCCAAGCCAAAACTTCACGCGCACCTGGCATCAAAACTACCTGGGCATTTTTCTCAGACAGGCTCTGAGCACGCACCTGGTTGAGCACTTCCGCATCCAGGTTTCTCTCTTCAGCCACCTGCTCCAGCAAATCCTGCACAGAAAACTTGAGGATAAACTCTCTCATTTTTTCCTTATCATAAGGAATAGAAAATTGAGCAAAGGTCTCCTCAATCCCTGACAAAATCGCTTCGTAAGAGTCCAATAAAGTCCCGTCTAAATCCCAAATAAAAGCTGTTTTTTGCATCTCCTATCCTTTCAAGCTCATATAACGCTGGTAACGGTAATGTAGAAATAACCAACGGAAACCATTATCCAAGAGAGTCCCTGTCCAAATACCAGGCAACCCCCAACCAAGAACAATACCCATAAGATAGGCTGTCCCTATACGGATACACCACATCCCAATACTTGTCGCATAAAAGGGGAGGCGAGCATTTCCCAATCCCTGCCAAACTGCCGTATATATAACTGTCCCTGTCGCCATGGGGGTTCCTAGTAGAGAGAACAGTGCCACCAAAACGCTCGCTTCAACCGCTACAGGATCGGTCGTATAGAGATGAGTCAATGGTGTCCCCAAGGCATAGATACTGAGAGTTAAGGGCAACATGAGAAGCAGGGAAAGCCAAAAGGTTTGCTTGCTCAAATCATCTACTCTTTCCCAGTTATCCTCTCCAACTGCTCGAGCTACCTGCATGACTGTTGCCGTAGCGACGCCAAAGGCAGGCATATAGTTAAACTGGGTCAAGACTTCTCCGACTGCATTTCCAGCTACTGCCTCCGTTCCAAAAGATACAACTAAGGCAATGATGACGACATCTCCAGCTCGCATCATGAGACGTTCTCCTGCCGCTGGCAAAGCCAAAGTCAATAGTTCCTTATCTAAACCAAAAGTCGGTTTCTCAAAAGGCAGCTTTAATTGTGACCACAAAATCACAAGACCGACTAAGCGAGACAAGATAGTCCCCCAAGCAACACCCGCTATGCCCATATCAAGGACAAAAATAGCTAGACTTGAAAAAATAATATTCAAGGCATTGGATAAAAGACTAACATAGAGAGGCAGACGCGGATTATGCGTTGCACGAATCAAGGCACCTAGACTCGTCATCAAGCCCAAGAGAACAATCGATCCGCCTACCAAAGATAGGTAGAGTCCACCACTCTCGGCCACATCCTGCTCAGTTCCCAAGAGCCCTATCATCTCTTGCCCAGCAAAGATGGATAAGGCCCCTAAAAGCAAACTTAGTAGTAAGGTAATCTTCAGCGCTTCAGTCACATGATAAGCTAGCTTCGACTGATCTTTCTGCCCCAAACTTTTTGAAATAACGCTGGAAATAGCAGCTCCCAGAGCGATAAAAATCGCCTGGTAAATGGTGATAATATTGCCAGCAACTGAAACACCCGAAATAGCGATTAAGCCCAAGTGAGCGACCAAGTAACTGTCCACCATTCCCATGAGCATCTGCAAAAAGTTTTCACCCATAGCTGGCAATGCAATATTAAGAATGTCTCTATTTTTCTTAAACAATCCTTCCTCCTGATGAAAAGAAACTCAGTTGGTTTCCCAACCGAGTTTACTCCCTCTGTCTTAAAGTCCTAGATAAGCCTCAACCGCTGCTTGCATGTCAGCAGCTGCCACTGTTGTTTTATGACGAACTGGAGCTGTTTCAAGGCCATCAACCGCTGGTGGCACTGCCACTCCTGAAATGTCATGTAATTGAGCCAAAGCTTCAAAGTCAGTCAAGCCAACCTTCCCAGTTACCGCTTCTACTGCAACCACTGGGAACTTGTATGGACTAGCTGTTGAAGCAATCACTGTCTTAGTCGCATCGCCAGTAGCCACTTGGTATTTTCTATAAACAGCTGAGGCAACCGCCGTATGTGGATCCTCGATGTAGGCATCTGTTTGATAAACACGCTTGATTTCTGCCGCAGTTTCTTTCTCAGTCGCATATTCAGCTGCAAAGAGTTCCAGGATCGCTGTATCAAAGTCTGTCAATTCATATTGTCCTTGTGTACTCAAGGCATTCATGAGTTCAGTTGTCTTAACCGCATCATTCCCCAAAAGATGGAAAATCAAACGCTCCAAGTTTGAAGATACAAGGATATCCATAGATGGACTAGTTGTTACTTTAAACTCACGTTTCTTGTCATAGACACGGGTTTTAAAGAAATCTGTCAAGACATTGTTATCATTTGAAGCACAGATCAATTTGCCAACTGGCAGACCAATTTGTTTAGCATAAAAGGCAGCCAAGATATTTCCAAAGTTTCCTGTTGGTACTGTGAAGTTGACTTTTTCACCTGCCACAATCTCACCAGTCTTAACCAACTGAGCGTAGGCATAGACATAATAAACGACCTGAGGTACCAAACGACCAATGTTCATAGAGTTAGCTGATGAAAACTGTAGCTTATTAGCAAGCAATTTTTCACGAAGTTCCACATCATTAAACATGTGCTTCACGTTTGTTTGCGCATCGTCAAAGTTTCCATCAATGGCTACAACATGGGTATTGTCTCCAGTTTGAGTGGTCATTTGTAACTCTTGTACCTTGCTGACACCATCCTTTGGATAAAAAACGATAATCTCAGTTCCAGGCACATCGGCAAACCCTGCCATAGCAGCTTTTCCAGTATCACCAGATGTCGCTGTCAAAATGACAATCTTGTTCTCTAAACCATGCTTTTTAGCGGCTGTCGTCATAAAGTATGGCAAGATAGACAAGGCCATATCCTTAAAGGCAATCGTTGAACCATGGAACAATTCCAAGTTGTATTGCCCATCCAGTTTCACCAATGGCGCAATAGCTGGAGTATCAAACTTGCTATCGTAGGCATTGTTGATACAGTAGTCCAACTCCTCAGCCGTAAAGTCATCTAAAAAGGCTGATAAAACTAATTTAGCCACTTCTTGGTAAGAAGCATCTTTTAATGTGTCAAAGTCCAAATCCACCTTTGGATAAGTAAGTGGTGTAAACAGACCACCATCCGTCGCCAAACCTTGCAAAATAGCTTGGCTAGCAGTTACTCTATTATTCGCATCACGCGTTGATTGATAAACTAATGTCATAATCTCTATCCTTTATCTATAGTCCATTCCATTATATCATGATTTTTCAGAAAATTCTCCCTTTATAAGAGAAATTATAATCCCAATTCTTTCTTCAAAGGCTCTAAATAAATCATTTCTTGCTTATCTCTTTTCTCCAAACCTTCCTCAGCTAGAGTGAGTAAATCTTTAGAAAACTCGAGAACCGCAGCTTCTTCTTCATCTGTGAGTTGTTTTTTAGAAAATTGTCGTCTTAAAAGCTTATAATCACGACCAGCTGTGGTAAAAAATGAAGCAGTTCGCAAGTAAGCTTCAAGCTTGTCTAAATGAACCAACAAGCCCAAATGAAAGGCAGCAGAAGCAAAGGTCCTATCAAGCGGCTGAGTACAAACACTGCGAAACTCAACTGTTCCTCGAGTCGTTAAGTCTTGGTACTGGTAACTACGATGAGTTTGGAAATCTTCCTCCTGAGGATGAATTAACACCTCATCCCCATTAAGGGTAAATGCTTGGATTTCAGGTGTAGCCAAATAGTCCCTAGCCTGAATCGGATAAAAATAATAGGTCTGCCCATCACGCTCCGAAGTAAAAATCGCAGAATGATTTAGATAGTCAAAAAAATCATCCTCATCTTTAAATAGTCTAGTATTAACACCTACATTCTCTGGATAGATACCATGCATGGATTCTTCCCAAAAAATATCTCTCGAAATTTTGGTATCCCAATCTGCCCCTGAAAACTTAGAATTGGCAAACAAATAAGCTTTAGCTGCTTCAATTTGAGTAAAAACATTGATAACACGCAGGTAGTTGGACCTTGAAACGTCTAGTTGAACCTGACTTCCACAGATAAAGGCACCATACTCAGGGAAATGATGTAAATCTGATTTAGTTACATTTCTACTCAAATTCAGATAATCCATCAACATCTGATAGCGGGGATAAGCCACTGGACAATTCTCATTTTTATCCCAGTTGGGATGAATGCCGCAGCCAACAATAGCATGGTTAGCTTCACCCAACTTATTCTGAATCGTAGCCATATAGAAGTTAAAGCGTTCTTCTACCTCTTGGATAGATTCGGCCTTTCCGAATGCAAACTCAATCGTCGTATAAGCAACCTCAAACAAGATCGTATCTTGGCTGACTGGATCAAGCAACTGAATTGGATTCCCAAAATCATCCACTTTTTCGATAGTGAAGCCCAATACTGATGGTAAATACCGAAAGAGATCCTTAACAACTTCACCATCTGTAGCTTCACCCTCTAAATTTACAATAGGATATTCTAACTCAATCCCAATAAATAAATCTGGGTTCTCTTTTATATTCTTTAAGTAACGTTTCTTTAGTAATTCAACAGACCGAGACATTAATCACCAAACTCTTTCATAATCAAAATAAATTGTGAATAAGTAATATTATACCAAAAATACATTAAAAATGATTAGAATAAGAAGAAAAAGATGATTCATCAGTTATCTGTACTTAAAGAAAAATATCAAAATCTTCACCAAATCAAAAAACAAGGTCCGAAAACCTTGTCTTTATTACTATACCGGCGGCCGGGGTCGAACCGGCACGTCCTTGCGGACACTGGATTTTGAGTCCAGCGCGTCTGCCAATTCCGCCACGCCGGCAAATAGTAACTGGGGTAGCTGGATTCGAACCAACGCATGAGGGAGTCAAAGTCCCTTGCCTTACCGCTTGGCTATACCCCAATAATATAAAATAGGCGAGTGATGGGGATCGAACCCACGCATGCCAGAGCCACAATCTGGTGTGTTAACCACTTCACCACACCCGCCATAATCATATTAACACGGGCAGTAGGAATTGAACCCACACTGAAGGTTTTGGAGACCTTAGTTCTACCTTTAAACTATGCCCGTAACTAAAGTAATGGAAGGGGAGGGATTCGAACCCCCGAACCCGAAGGAG
>NZ_KV822036.1:868-9005 GCF_001815805.1 Streptococcus sp. HMSC072D05 | reverse complement strand
TTTAGTAGCTGTGATGGTAGCTTTTGCTGGTTTAGCTTTATAAACGTTCGTGAAAGCAAGGTTGTCTGCACCTGTTGCAGTTGCAACAAGTTGACCTTGGCCGTTATCTTTAACGACTACTGTTACTTCATAAGCATTTGGATCGTATTCAACTCCGGCTACATCACCTGCTTTTTCAGTAATAGTGAATGTACGAGTTTCTTCTTTTGTGAACGTAAGTTCTGGGAATTGAATCTTACCGTTTGCATCGTTTGAAACAGTGTGGAGAACTGTTCCGTTTTCTTTCAACTCAAATTCAAATTGGCCAGCCTCAATAGCTTTACCGTTCAAGACTTTCTTAGCTTCAAGTTGAAGTTTTGCTTCTGTAGCAGCGTATGAGTTTGTAAATTCTTTCTTAGAATCTTCAAATTTGACGCTTGCTAATTTTTCACCCAAAACATCTTCTACTGTTACAGTCGCTTTAAGGACGTTCGCATCATAAGTGTATCCAGGTTTGTTATCATTAACTTCTTTAATGGTATATTTAAAAGTTCCTGCTTCTTTGTATTTGATTGCCTCGAACTTCACTTTACCATTCTCATCATTTTTGACAGTTTGTAAAACATTACCTTTGTCATCTAGAAGTTGGAAACTAAATGCATCTTTTTCAAGAGCTTTACCTTCAAGTTTCTTGGTTACTTCTAGAGCAACCTCATCCGATTTGGCACCTCCACCAATACCGTCTGTTGTGGTAATTGGTGCAAAACCTTCAAAATCAATTGGTTGAGCTTCCTCGTTTGTAGTTACCGACACGTTATTTAGTACACGTTTAGTAACTTGGTCAACTGGTTTAGTCAAACGAGTACGGTATAGGATGAACAAACCTTTATGATCAAGAGTTCCATCACCATTAGGTGTAATTGAGAAATGGTTCTTATCTGTTACTTGGACATGAGCACTATCCAATTTTGTTCTTCCGTAACCATTTTCCCAGTCTGGGAAGTAGTAACCAGTGATTTCACTTGCAAGAACTTGTCCATCAGGAATAGTATCTTGGATGTTTACACCAGTGTAAGATTTTGCATAGCGGTTAACACGGATACGCCAGTTTACATAGTTAGGGTCGTCTGAATCTTGAACTCCCCATTTAGTAAATCCAGTTGGGTCAACGTCTGGAACGATACGAGTCAGATGATAAACTCCTGCACCAGGAATGTTGATTTCATATTCCTTATTCTTTTCAACATGGTCTGCCCATACTACAGTAAATGATGCAACAATTTGCTTGTTCTCATTAAACTTCTTAAAGTACTCTTCGTTTGTTACTGTAATCTTAGCAGTATTCGTTGCCTTCTCTGTTGTCAGCGTTGCAATCGTATCACCGTTCGGAGCTTTCAAATCTGTAGTAGAATCTACTTCGATTTTGAACTCATTTGGAACGTGATAAACCATGAAATCACCGTTTTTCAGAGTTACATTGTCTGGGAATGCGTAAGTTGTTTTAAGATAGAACTTACCTTCACCATATTTGGCATGATCGACTAATCGGTTCGTATTAATCGTCGGTTCTGTAGTCAAAGTGTACTCTGATTCAGTTTTTTCGGCAGCACTAACTACTCCATTAAGTCTTAGTGCAGGCAAAAAGACCGACACAACCAGTAGCAAGGCCATCAAGCCACGAAAGAGTTTACTAGTTCTCTTTTTCACCACATTATCCTCCTTATTGTCTATAATGGTTCAATTATATTATACAGTTCCATTACAAAATGTCAACTAAAATTTATTTATTTTTATATTAACTTACCATTTCTTTAAATAATAAGCCTAATCATGCATGTTCATCAGCTTTGAAACAAAAAATACAAGCAAGGATTTCGCTTGTATTTAATATATACTAATTTCTTAAAAGGCTACGTATTTAATCCCAATTCTGCTAATATTTGTCGTTTGTAGGCAATCTTTTGGACTTCCTTGTCCTCGTCTCCAGACCAATCTAGTTTAATTTCTGAAACAATCTGCCCAGGACGATTTTTCAAGATATAGATGCGGTCGCTGAGATTGAGGGCCTCTTCGATACTATGCGTTATGATGAGGGTCGTCAGTTGCAACTGTTTGTGAATCTCCAGATACCAAGCATGGAGCTCCATCTTGGTCATTTCATCCAAGGCGCTAAAGGCCTCATCCAAGAGAAAGAGCTTGTGCCCGAAAAGGTAGGTGCGGAGTAAGGCCACACGTTGCCGCATCCCACCACTGAGTTCATGAGGATACTTATCCCGTATAGCAGTCAGCTGGAAGGTCGCAAGGATTTCGTCTGCTTGGGCAATGGCTTCTGCCTTATCCACCTTTTGAATCAAGAGGGGCAGGATGATATTGCCAAGCACCGTCTTATGCTCCAAAAGCAAATCCTTTTGTAACATATAACTCACGCGCCCCTTAGGATTTGCCTCGCCATCAAGGATAATTCGCCCAGACTGGACTTCTAAAATTCCAGCGATTAGGTTAAAGAGGGTGGTCTTTCCAACACCACTAGGTCCCAGGATAGAAACTACTTCACCCGAAGTCACCTGCAGGTTGATGTCCTCTAAAATCTTTTCATCGCCATAGGCATAGCTTACGTGTTCTAGTCTAATTTCTGTCATTATTTTACAAATTCGTTGGTGAAACCTTTATCAGTCAAGTCTTCTTTGAGGATACCATTTTCTTTATCCCACTTGTAGAAGGCATTCCAGCGTTCTGCGTCAAATTGTCCCCACTTCTCCTTGTCGCTTGCATATTCTTTTGACAAGTATTTTTGAGATTCGATGACAAAGTCACGTTTTTCCTTGAGTTCAGGTGCATTCTTGATGAGAATATCTGCAGCTTCTTCTGGGTGTTCCATAGCATATTGGTAGCCTTTTTTGATAGCTTGGATGACTTTGCGAGCTTCTTCTTTGTTGTCTTTTAGATAGTCGTTATTTGCGATGATAACTGGTGAGTAGTAGTCAAACTCCTTGACATAGTCTTTCAAGTACATGAAGTTAGCATCTACGCCTTGCGATTTGGCAAGGATACCATCCCAACCGTAGTAGATCCAAGCAGTGTCAAAGACGCCATTGGCAATCGGTGTGATCGAGTTTGAGTCGTTGTTTGGTACTTTTTCGACCTTCTCAAAGTCTCCACCTTGTGATTCTACTAATGTTTTCAACATAGCTAGCTCCGTTGGATCATTCCAAGTACCGTATTTCTTCCCAACCAAGTCTTTTGGACTAGTTACATTATCAGATTTACGAGAGATGATTCCAGATGTATTGTGTTCAACGATCGCTGCAACGGCAGTGATACCTGCCTCTTTTTCCAATTTCTTAGCCATGTAATCTTGGAAATAGATAGCAAATGGTGCCTTGCCATTGATCACCAAGTCAGATGAGCTTTCTTCTGGTGGCAATTTCAAGTCAACATCCACTCCAGCTTCTTTGAAGTAACCTTTTTCCTTGGCAACATACAGCCCTGTGTGGTTAGTATTTGGTGTCCAGTCTAGGATAAAGTCAATCTTCTTGACTTCTGCTTCTTTGTTGTCCTTAGAAGCAGTTCCTTGGCCACAAGCCACAAGCACGACAGCTAGAAGAGCTGTTACAATCGTTAAAAACACTTTCCATGTTTTCTTCATTTTTATTTCCTCTTTTCTTTTCTAAAACGCTCTATTTTAAGTACGTTTCCATTTAATCACATATTTTTCACTGATATCAACCAATTTCATACCCAAAAGGCTGATAATCGACACCAGAATAATAATGGCAAACATGGTATCATACTGAAACAGTTTTTTAGACTGAATCATATAAACACCAAGACCTTCAAAACCTCCCAGCCACTCGGACACCACTGTTGTGATAAAGGCGTAGGAGACACTGACCCTCAGACCTGCATAAAAGTAAGGCAGACTGACCGGGATTTTAAAATGCCACAGGATTTGCCAAGGATTTGCACGCATCAGACTAAACAAGGTCAGCATATCCTTGTCACAATGCCTAAAACCATCCAAAATGCTGACGATGATAGGGAAGGTTGTCGTCAGGATAATCAAGACAATCTTGGGTAAAATTCCATAGCCTAGCCACAAAACCAGGATAGGAGCTATAGCAATGGTCGGAATGGTCTGAACAACCACCATCATAGGGTAGATAAGATCATTGAGCCAAGTCAGACTGTCCATAAGCACAGCCATGATACAGGCAATCAAGACTCCTAAGACTAGTCCGAGTAAAGCCACTCTCAAGGTCGCCCAGCTATGGTGCCAGAGAAATTCTCTGTCACGAACAAAGGCCTGGAGAATTTCAAAAGGGGTTGGCAGGATAAACTTGGGTAAAAGTTTGAATATTCCCGCTAACTGCCAGATTGACAAGACTCCTAGAAAACCAAATAGACTAATGTGACGTCTCAGTATACTTTTCAAGTTTCTCATCAATACTTAAAATTTCTCCTACATTTATTTTGACATTGGCAAAGACATTATCTGCCTCCTGCCCTGCCACTTCTAGTGCGTCTTTGAGAATACGCATGAGCTCATCCAACTCCCCTTCCAATACCGTTTCAAATGGTGTCACTACCACGGTCACGGACTGAGCTTGCAGATAAGTAATAACCTGATCGATAATAGCAATTCGATCAACCCCCTGCGATAGGGGCAAGACTTGCAAGGCAATGCTTGCTTTCATAAAAACCTCCTTTTCTCAGGTTTCCTTTTGACAAAAAGAAAACCCCTTCCATATATGGAAAAGGTGCAGAATTCGGCTAAGTATCGTTCCCTACGCTGGCATTACCCAGATCAGGTGCGGTCGAAGTTTAACACTTCCTCTCAGACTGTACACAGACTCCCATATCTTATATGGACATATAGTAACGCAAATACAAGGAAAAGTCAAGGAAACTGCTTACAGAAAACTATGAAAAAGAGTTTGAAGGCACGCCCTTCAAACTCTTTCATAACTTTCTTATTTAGCCTCGTACCAAGTTGCTCCTTCATTCTCATCAGCAATGAGTGGAACACTGAGTTGGATGGCTTCTTCCATGGTTTGTTTCACTAGAGCTTTGACAGCTGCTAGTTCTGATTTCGGAACTTCAAGGACGATTTCATCATGCACTTGCAACAGCATCTTGGTCTGATAGCCACCTTCAACTAGAGCTTTGTCTAGCTGGATCATAGCAATCTTGAGGATATCTGCTGCCGAGCCCTGGATAGGAGAGTTAATGGCAGTCCGCTCTGCAAAACCACGAATGTTGAAGTTGCGCGAATTAATATCTGGCAACTCACGACGACGCTTGAAGAGAGTCTCTACATAGCCCTTATCACGCGCCTCACGCACCACTTCATCCATGTAGTTTTTAATACCTGGGAAGCGTTCAAAATAGGTATCGATGTAGGCTTTAGCCTCTTTACGGCTGATGCCCAGATTATTAGACAAACCAAAGTCGGAAATCCCGTAAACCACTCCAAAGTTTACCGCCTTGGCATTACGACGGTCGTTTGGAGTCACATCCTCAGGACGTTCAATTCCAAAGACCCGCATGGCCGTCGAGGTATGGATATCTGCCCCCTCTTGAAAGGCCTTAATCAAGTGCTCATCCTTAGAGATATGCGCCAAAACGCGCAATTCAATCTGTGAATAATCCGAGCTGAGCAGCACGCTATCCTCCCATTCAGGTACAAAAGCCTTACGAATGAGGCGACCTTGTTCCAAACGAACAGGAATATTTTGCAAGTTTGGATCTACACTAGACAGACGTCCGGTCTGAGTCAAATCTTGCACATAGCGCGTGTGGATCTTGCCATCATCCAAAATCCAGTCTTGCAAACCAATCACATAGGTAGATTGAATCTTGGCAATCTGACGGTAATCTAGGATTTTTTTAACAATCGGAGCAATAGGAGCTAGTCGCTCTAGCACATCCACGGCTGTCGAGTAACCTGTTTTGGTTTTCTTAGTGTATTCTAGAGGAAGACCCAGTTTTTCAAAGAGAAGCACGCCCAACTGCTTAGGGGAGTTGATATTAAACTCTTCACCAGCTAGCTCATAAATCTCTTGAGTGAGTTGCTCAATGACGACCTCATTTTCAGCCTGCATCTCAAGCAGGGTTTCTTTTTTGACCTTGATCCCAGCAATTTCCATCTTGGCAAGGACAAAAGCCAGAGGTTGCTCCATGTCATAGAGAAGGTCTAATTGCCCATGTTCACTGAGTTTTTCAAGTAAAACCGGCTCAGTCTCAATCAATACAGCAACCTTGCGAGCCAAGTGCTCCAAGAATTTCTCTCTCTCAGGGATGGCTTTCTTGACACCCTTACCGTAGAAAGTCTCATCATCAGCCAGATAAGTCTGGCCGTAGAGACTCGCAATGGTTGAAATTTCATTGTTCTCGACTGTTGAGAGGAGGTATTTGGCCAAACGACTGTCAAAAGCAGGTGCCTGGAGATTCAAGCCCAAGCGATTTAAAAGAACCTTCGCTTTCTTAAAGTCATACACTTTCAGAGGTGTTTTTTCTAGAAAATCCTTGAGAATCGGCTCCTGCAAGAGCTCAAGTTTATCTGTAGTGTAAAGTTTATCCCCACAGGACCAGGCAAAACCAACCAAATCATCTGTATGGTAATTTTCACCAAAGAGTTCAAAGTGGAAGATAGAGTCGGCACTCAGCATGTCTTGACTGACTTGGTCAACAATAGTGAAATCCAAGCTCTCAGGCGCATCCTTCGACGAAACATTTAGAGCTTGTTTGAGCTGTTTGAAGCCCATCTCATCGTAGAATTTCCCGAGATTTTCCACATTTGGGCCATTATAGACCAAATCATCAAGACCAATCTCAATCGGTGCCTGAGTCTCAATAGTCGCCAAGGTTTTAGACAAAAAGGCTTGTTCCTTGTCATTGATGAGATTTTCCTTCATCTTAGAAGCCTTCATCCCATCGATATTTTCATAAATACCCTCGAGCGAACCATGTTCCAGCAAGAGCTTGATACCCGTCTTTTCACCGATTTTGGTCACCCCAGGGATATTATCAGACTTATCCCCCATAAGAGCCTTAAGATCAATAAACTGAGCTGGTGTGAGGCCCATTTTTTCCATGAGATAGTCGGGTGTAAAGGCCTCAAACTCAGCCACACCTTTCTTGGAAATCTCGACCACCGTATGCTCATCCGTCAACTGGATCAAATCCTTATCTCCGCTAACAATTGTCACATCGAAGGAATCCTTCTCAGCCAAACGTCCTAGAGTCCCGATGATATCATCGGCTTCATACTGGGCCAACTCATAATGGCGAATCCCAAGGTGGTCTAACAACTCACGAATGAAGGGAAATTGCTCACGAAACTCATCTGGAGTTTTAGCACGGCCACCCTTGTAGTCTGCATACATCTCTGTTCGGAAAGTCGTCTTACCAGCATCAAAAGCTACCAAAACATGGCTGGGTTCAACTCGCTCTAAGACATGATTCAACATGAGTTGAAAGCCATAGATTGCATTGGTATGAAGGCCATTAGCATTTTTAAAACGATCTAACTGCTGATAGAGCGCAAAAAAAGCTCGAAAAGCAACAGAAGATCCATCAATTAATAATAATTTTTTCTTGTCCATACACCCATTATAAAGGAAAGCAAGGAAAAATACCATCGGAAAGAGCTGAAAAACTTGGACTTATCCCTATTTCACCATAAAAAAAGAAAAGGACCATTCAAATCCTTTTCTTTTATTGATTTCATGCGATTTATTTGTTCAATTTTCTCTTTGCAAATGGTAGCAAACCAAGAAGGAGACCAATAAATCCTAGCGATGCAACTGCTGAAGCATCTTGGCTTCCTGTATTTGGAAGGAGTTGCTCATCTGTTGCTGCAGGCGCTTTGTAGGTACGATCTTGTTCAGTTCCAAGAGTAGGGTTTGTAGCCAAAGGAGCTACACTGCCAGTGTATTCTGGAACTTCATTTACTGCAGGTTCAATCTTTTCAGCATAGGCTGGAATAGTAGTCACTGCCGGAGCACCACTTTCTGCATAAACTGGAACATTTGCTACGGTTGGGGCACCGCTTTCTGCATAAGGCAGAGTGTTGTTTACTATTGGTGTACCGCTTTCTCCGTAAGCTGGAACATTCGCTACGGCTGGAGCGCCACTTTCTGCATAAGGCAGAGCATTG
>NZ_KV822036.1:0-768 GCF_001815805.1 Streptococcus sp. HMSC072D05 | reverse complement strand
GCGCCACTTTCTGCATAAGGCAGAGCATTGTTTACTATTGGGGCACCGCTTTCTCCGTAAGCTGGAACGTTCGCTACGACTGGAGCGCCACTTTCTGCATAGGCTGGGAGTTCATTTACAGCAGCTTCTACCGCGTTTGCACCTTGCTTGTATTCTGGCAACTCTGCAGTTGCAGCTTCTACTGCGTTCACCCCACCTTTAAAGTCTTCAATTTCAAGAACAGCTGACATGACACTACTTAGAGTCTTAATAGCATCCTCATAGTCTGCTAAAGCTTGTTGCAAGTCTTTGACTTGACTATTCTTGTCACCAGAAACTTGTAAACTTGATAATTGCGCTTTAATCTTAGCAACTTGCTCTTCTAATTTACTTAGCTCAAGTTTTTTCGCATTACTATTTTCTTCTGCTGCTTCCTTGTCGGCTGCAGCGAGTTTAGCTTGGTCTTGACTTGAGAAATCTTCTTGGCTCTTCACTTCGGCCGGTGTCACCCGATCGCTGTCTTTTGCCAAGAAATCATCTAACAAATCTGACGCATCAATGTCACCTTCTTCGATAGCTTTCAAGATGCCGTCCTTACCAATCACTTCTTTAGCTGCCTTAATCGCCGCTTCCTTATCAGTGATAGTGACATCTTTGTTGATGTCGTCGATGGTCTCTTTTTCAATTTTTTCTAAGGTAGCGATTAAATCTGAGCGAACTTTTGCTGCCTCTTCTGCTGCTTCCTTGTCGGCTGCAGCCAGTTTAGCTTGGTCTTGGCTTGAGAAATCT
>NZ_KV822035.1:0-275 GCF_001815805.1 Streptococcus sp. HMSC072D05 | reverse complement strand
GGACGACATCGTTATTATAAAATTGATAATGATAAAGTTGTTGATGCAATCCAAGCTTTGTCTGTCATATCTCCACCTATGAGTAGTAAGTCGTTAAAAGAAACAACAAAAAAAGAAAAATTATCATATATGCGTACTTGTTATGGTCATATTGCCGGAAAAATAGGGGTTAAGTTTACTGAATCTTTGATAGAAAATAATTATATTAAAGAAGAAGAAAATTTTTATAAATTAACTCAAGAAGGGAAGACTTGGTTAAAAAAAATAGGAATTGA
>NZ_KV822034.1:0-212 GCF_001815805.1 Streptococcus sp. HMSC072D05 | reverse complement strand
ATTAATATCTTTAGTTTTTTCACTATAAAAATTTTGATGAGTGTTGAAATCATAAAATGCTTTTATCAAATTAGTATTTACTTCTCTTACTTTCTGAATCCAATTTATCCTTGAATCTTCAATTTCAGATTTTCTTTTCATTGAATTGTCTATTTTATAACCCACCCACACTGACGTTAAACTAATTAATGCTACAAAAATGGCAAACATAT
>NZ_KV822033.1:516-996 GCF_001815805.1 Streptococcus sp. HMSC072D05 | reverse complement strand
ATTGTATAGCTTCCTTCACCCGGAACAACCGTGGTCGTACTACCATCCTCAAATGTTGGTGGAACAGTCGAATCGATATGTCCTTCAAACACTGGTGTTGCCACTTGTGGTTGGCCTTTTGCTCCTGTAGAAGCCGTATCATGACCAGTAGATGGATCTACAACTGTTGGGCGATAGCTTGCAGTAACTGGAGTACCATTCTTATCCTTACGGACAATCGTTACACCGGTTCCTTTTCCTACAAAATTAGCTTCTGGAGTGAAGGTGACGGTGCCATCTGGTGAGATTGCGTAAGTTCCTTCACCTAGAATCACTTTTTCAGTTGATCCATCTTCAAATGTTGCTGCCACTGTTTCATCGATTGGAACAAGCGGATTACCACCTTCAAATGTTGGAGTACCTGTTTGAACAAGACCCTTAATGTTAACTGAAGTAGTATCTTTACCAGTTGGAGTCACCTTAGTAAACTCTGGACTGTAG
>NZ_KV822033.1:0-416 GCF_001815805.1 Streptococcus sp. HMSC072D05 | reverse complement strand
TTACAGTTCCGTCTGGTGCAATCGTGTAAGCTCCTTGACCTGGAATAGACTTCTCCTTGCTTCCATCTTCGAAGGTTGGTTCAACTGTTTCATCTATTGGAACAAGTGGATCACCACCTTGGAAGATTGGAGTGCCTGTTTGTGGGACACCTTGAGGACCTGTGCTGGTTGCGCTAGTTCCTGTAGGAGTCACCTTAGTAAACTCTGGACTGTAGGTTGCAGTGACTGGGGTACCATTCTTATCCAAACGTTTGACTGTGACTGGTTCTGGGTTTCCGACAAACTGCTTATCTGGAGTGAAAGTTACAGTTCCGTCTGGTACAATCGTGTAAGTTCCTTGACCTGGAATAGTCTTCTCTTTGCTACCATCTTCGAAGGTTGGCTCGACTGTTTCATCGATTGGAACCAGTGGGTCA
>NZ_KV822032.1:335-761 GCF_001815805.1 Streptococcus sp. HMSC072D05 | reverse complement strand
AACAGGGGGTAATGAAGGCCATGTCATTATCCAATCATTTAAACCTGGCGAAGTCACGCCCGAACAATGTAATCAATTAGGATTAGCACTCGCTGAAAAGCTCACACCGAATCATCAAGTGGCGGTCTATACGCATGCCGATACAGACCATGTACACAATCATATCGTGATCAATTCAGTTGACCTCGAGACAGGTAAGAAATTCAATAACAATAAACAAGCCTTACGTAATGTCAGAGACTCCAATGACGAGGTTTGCTTGGAACATGGTTTAAGTGTGCCAGAGAAAGACACAGCACGCTTACGTTATACACAAACAGAAAAAGCGATTGCTGACCCTAATACAAAATCAACCGCCCAATATTCATGGAAAGATGAAATACGTGAAGCAATCGACCAATCAACAGCCACAAATATGGACGAATT
>NZ_KV822032.1:0-235 GCF_001815805.1 Streptococcus sp. HMSC072D05 | reverse complement strand
AAAGACCATTTAAGTCAATATGGCATTGAAATTGCACGAGTTACACCTAAGAGCATTACCTATCGACATCTAGCTGAAGATAAAAAAGTCCGTGGCCGTCGATTAGGTGAAGATTATAACAAAGGGGGTATAGAAGATGGCTTTGAAAGACAAATACAACGACAACAGCAAGAACGAGAATATGACAACGACATCCAGCCAAAACGACCAACTTCAAACCGTGATGAACCAACTC
>NZ_KV822031.1:0-7485 GCF_001815805.1 Streptococcus sp. HMSC072D05 | reverse complement strand
TGGAGTCGCTTGACTACCATCTTTCAAGTCGGTTTGGTCTGCTGGAAGCAAGGCTTTCACTCCTTGTGGAAGGTCTTTCCCTGGGATTCCGCTGACAAATTCATGTGTTGCCTTGTAAGTTGGAGCTGGAGTGAATTCCCAGGTGCCTACGAAGTGGGCATCTGCTCCATTGATGGTTTCTGATGCCTTGTCATAAGACTTAAAGCTCCATGTACCCTCTGCCGTCTTCACTTCTGTTTGGCTTGGTTGTGTTGGCGTTACTTGAGTACCATTAGACAAGTTCTTTTCTGTTGCTGGAAGCAGGTCTTTCACTTCTTGTGGAAGTTCTTTGCCTGGGGTTCCACTCACAAACTCATGATGTTTTTCATAAAGGAGGGCCGTGCTTACCTGATTAGAAGGAGCTGATAAATTATCAACATGCAATGTTACAGTATTGTCAATCTTTCCAGAACCTTTTTCTTCTACTTTTTTGTTTGTAGTAGTATTATAAGTTACAATAATTTCAGCAGAAGAATTTGCTTTTATGTATTCAGGTGTCATTTTAACAGTAACAGTTTGACCATTCTTTTCAATAGTATAATCACGCCCTTCCTGTAAAGTCACTCCACCTGATTCCACTTTAAGTCCTTGATAATTAAGGCGCTCATCAAATTTCTGAACCATTTCGATAGATGAAGGCGTTGCTAAAATGTCCTTACCTGGAACCGGAACTTTAAACGTAGCTTTATAGGTTACATCTTGTCCTTCCTTAGCTGGAATCTCTGTAGGATCCACTGCTAGAACAGGGCTCGGATCAATTTTTTCAATATAAAGACCAAAGACGGCCGAAGCAACCTCTGTTGATGAGTAACCAAAATTCATACTATTACTATTTGATCGAAGGGCAAAACCAGAGATATTGTTCTCAGAATAGCTACCGCTTGTAATCTGAGTTGCTACCCAAGCAGTTCGATCTCCTTGATCTTCCTGTCTTAAGACATTGGCATTATTCATCAAACGAAGATTAACATCATTTTGATAATCCTTAACATAGAAGGTTTCCTTCAAGTTGTTGGCATCCATTGCATCGATGTCTGTTGGCTTCATAACCAACTTCAAATCTGTCTCGGAACCATCTGCATAACGCAACTCTGCTGTTACATCCGCATCAAGCCAAAAAGCCTTATTCATAATGTAGTCATGAGCTGCATCTACATAGGGAACATTCCCAATTTCAAAAGCATTATTTTCCCACAATTCTGAAATAGAGAAAAATTCAACAGTAGATTTTTGAGCACTATTCATCTCAGATTCTGCCTGAGCAGTGTTTAGATAGTGAAGAGTTACCTTATTGAATTTTAAGTAAGCATCTACTTGCTTACCATTAACTGTCCCAATATTTGTGAATTTTAGAGAAAGAGGATTTTCAAAAACTTGATCCTGTTTTTTACTTTTATCTACTTTAAGAGTAAAGTTCTCCATCTCGCCTGGATAGGCACCACCCCAGAGATATTCATAGTGGGGATTCGATAAATGAAACTGATCAACAGCCTGTGATTTAGATAAAACACTAAAATTGTTGATGTTCAAATTAAACTTACGAATATCCAAGGTTGAGATATCCGTTCCGTTTTTTATTTCTTCTAAAGCCGCATAAGATTGAAGCGGAAGAAGAAAAATAGAAAAAAGTAAAACGACTAATCCGAGAAAAGCCTGTTTTTTTCTACTGAAAATAGTAGAAAAAGGCATTCTCATGCGATATTTCCATTTCATAATGTACCTCCAAAATTAAAAATGATTATTTAATCATTTCAAAAGAAATATTCATCTCATTTTAACACAAAAAAAGGGCAATTAAAAGTAGATTATAGATAAAAATTTATTATTTTGTATTTCCAGATTGTCAATTTTCGGTGAGAATAATTAAAATATAAAAATTTTAGAAAAGGCGTTTACACTATGTGAATAACTGTTTTATAGTTAATCCTATTATCACTCTATGAGTTTCATAACGTACTCAAGCCACACATAAACATTAATATATTTAATTTTTTATAAAAAAGAACCCAAGAATAAATTCTGGGTTCTTTTTAGTATTTCTCGTACAAAAGATACTTTTGTATATTAGAGAGCCTTAGTCCTTCTTACGAACGACAAAGCCTACTAGACCGGCGATAAATAAACCAATCATTGAAAGAAGACTGGTAGAAGCTGTACCTGTACTTGGTAGAACTTTCTGTTCTTGGCTTGCAGTTTCTTCTTTCTTAGTGCTTTCAGCTTGGTTCCCTGTTGTTGCAGTATCATTCTTATTACCGTTGGTTGTTGTAGAAGCTACTTTCTTAGTTCCAACTTCAACAATCTCATCTACTGCTGGAGTAGTGATTGTGTTTGATTTCTCAACACGACCTGTTTCAACGCCATCTGTGTATGTCACTGTATAAACAATGGTGCGAACCCCCTTCTTACCAACAGCTTTCACTTGACGACTTCCTTCTGGAAAATCTGGATTTGTTACTTCCTTAGTTTGGAAAGCAACTTCTTCTGTCTTGGTCTCTTCCTTAGTCGTTACAACCGCTGCTTTCTTAGTTCCAACTTCGACAACTTCGTCTACTGCTGGAATGGTGATTGTGTTTGATTTCTCAACTCGACCTGTTTCAACGCCGTCTGTGTATGTCACTGTATAAGCAATGGTGCGGGCACCCTTCTTACCAGCAACTTTCACTTGACGACTTCCTTCTGGAAGTTCAGCATTTGGTACTTCCTTAGTTTGGAAAGCAACTTCTTCTGTCTTGGTCTCTTCCTTAGTCGTTACAACCGCTGCTTTCTTAGTTCCAACTTCGACAACTTCGTCTACTGCTGGAGTAGTGATTGTATTGTATTTCACCTCACGACCTGTTTCAACGCCATCTGTGTAAGTGACAGTTTCAACAATGGTACGAACACCTTTTTGCCCAGCTGTCTTCACTCGGCGAACACCTTCAGCTAAGAGTGCATTTTCAACCTCACGAGTCTGGAAGGCAACTTCTTCCGTTTTGGTTACTTCCTTAGTCGTTACAACAGCTTTCCCACCGGTATAGGTAATCTTGTTTTTTGCAGCTTTCTTAGTCTTGCGTGAAACTTCTTTACGAGATTTTTCAACACCATCCACTTTTGTCACTTCATAAGTGACTTCATCAATACCTTCTTCACCTTCTTCAACACGTGTTTGACCTTTATCCAGTGCTGGGTCTACTTTCGTTTCTTCTTTGAAAGCAACTTTCTCCTCTACAGTCACTGTTTCTTTGGTTTCTACACCTGTTTTCTTAGTTCCAACTTCGATGATTTCTTCTACTGGTTCTTTAATTACTGTTTGGCTCTTTCTATCACGTTTTTTCTCAACGCCATTTACCAAAGTAACATCCCAAACAACTTTCTTCTGACCTTTTTCTCCTGCTTGTTTTACCTTTCGAGTACCTTCGGCGAGGTCTGCATTGTTTTCTGTACGAGATGGGTAAGGAATCTCCTCAGTAGTTGTGACTTCTTGATGTTCTTCTTTTAAATCTCCCCCTGAGAGAAGCGCCTCAGCCTTGGCTTTCAACTCATTGTAACGAGCTTCAAGTGCCGCAAAACTTTTTTGACCTTCTGGACTCTTCATTGCCTTCTTTGCAGTCGCAAAAAAATTCTTTGCTTCTTCTACATCACCCTCTAGGAGTTCTTTATTCTCCTCTTCTGGATTATCTGTATAATCCTTAATCGAAGATTCTATATTATTGAGCATTCTTTTGAACGTATTTGCAATGTTTCGCTCTTGTCCGTCTGGAATTTCTTCATCTTCTGCCGGAGTCTCTTCTGCATGCACTGTTGGAATTCGATACAAGTCAGGAGCTACATGATAAGTTGCTACTCCAAGAGCATTTAAAGCAAGTATAGAAATCCCTAACTTTAATAATTTTTTTCTACTCATTATTTTTTCCCTTAACACTTTCAATATACAGTAAGGAGAAGAGTAAATTTTTCTACTCTCCTCTTACTATATGATACTAACGTTCAGCTTTACGCTTCCAAACTAGAAGTCCAGCAAGTCCTAGAGTAAGGGCTGCAAGTACTTCAAGAACTGTAGAAACTTCAGAACCTGTATTTGGCAATGTTTTACCTGGTTCTGTTGGTTTTTTCGGAATATCCCCCTCTGCTGGTGGGATATTTGGAGCTGGTGGCGTTACCGGAACCGGTGGTGTCACCACAACCTTGTTGGTAGTTTTTGATTTATCGTTAAAGCTTACTTTTGCCGTATTTGGTACACCTGTCGCGAATTGTGCAAAATCTGTTCCTTCTCTGAAGTTGGTATAAAGAACGAGAGTTACTTTACTTCCCTTCAAGGCTTCGAGAACATCCTTATCGCTGATTTCAAGAGTTACAATGTTTTGAGATTCATCGTAAGTAACAGTGGCAATTGCTTCCAACTCTTTACCTACTAATTCACTACGATCATTTGAAACCTTACTCAATTTATCAATAGCCACTTGAAGCTTAGTTTGAGCTTCTTTCAGGTTCTTGATTTCATTTTCAAGTTTCTCTTGTTGTTGTTTCTTATCAGCTGGTACTAATTCTGCTTCTTTCTCCGCTGATGCTTGAAGCTTAGCCAAGTTTTCTTTAGCTGCTTTCAACTCTGCCTCTAGGCTTGCAAGATTTTGATTTGTTTCGGTGTCAGCAGGTTTCTTATCTTCTGTTGCAGAAGAATCAGATGTAGCTGGAGTAGCCGGCGTTTCCGCTTCAGCTGGTTTAGCTGGTTGCGCTGCCTTAGCTGCTTCCAACTTCGCTTTCAATTCAGCCACTTTAGCTTCCGCCGCTTTTAGGTCTTCCTTCTTGTTATTCTCTGTTGAGGTCTCATCAGTTGACTTACCTGTCAAAGCTTTCAGTTCCTTCTCTGCCTGTTCAACTTGGGCTTGAAGAGCTGCTTTGAGCTTGTCAAACTGAGCGTTTTCAACTTTAAGAGCGATGCGGTCTTTATTGACTTTCAAAACTGAATGGATTTCATCACTGATCGTGAAGTTCGTCAAATCTGTCTTGACAAGACGACCATATCGATCTTTCTTGGCATTTCCATTTTCATCCACTGGATCCGTTGGAACCGGAGTAGTGATATCGAAGCGGAAAGTATCTGTTGCATTTGGCAAGTTGTATGAAGTCCCTGGTGTTGATCCATTTTCTGGTCCAACTGTCTTAGCAGGTTCACCTGGTGTCGGATCTGTTGGTTTTTCTGGGTCACGTGGTTTCACCGTTACCGGTTTTGATTTCTTGCTGCCAGATTGACCATTGGCATCCTTGAAGTTGACAGTTGCTTTGTTTGGTACCAATTGGTCCTTATAAGCTTTCAGATCGCTATTCGCTTTGAGTTTAGCTGGGATGTACAATTGAATCTCTTTGAAGCCTTTTAGTCGAGCGAAATCTTTCACTTTTACAGTGACGGTATTTCCCTTAACACTTGTTTCAAGAGCTCCATTTGCATCACGACCATCCACATAGGCTACTGGCGTATCAGCTATTGCCAAAACAGATTCCAGAGTATCCGTTACGGTGAACTCTTTGTACTTATCAATATCTTTTGGTAAAGCTGTATTGACATTGTACATGTAAGGTGCATCGTATTCCACATCCAAGTGGTCCAAGGTACGATTGATTTTCTTCGTAATTTCTGGTTCTGGTTCTTTTGGAACGATAACCGGAACTTTATTCGAATCTTTGTGTAGCCCTGGTTTGTGTGGGAACTTCGCATCATAAGAAGCTGTATTTGGAACAGTGAATCCACGATCTGTTAGATATGGAGTCAAATCAGCTCCCGCTTTAATCTTCGCAGTGAAGCTCAATTCCACAGCTTGACCGCCATTGGCTTTCACTTGGTCTTCTGTAAGCGTCAAGGTAATGGTTTGACCTTCTACCTTGATTTGATTTACATCAAGGGCTTGACCATTCAAGCTCGCTTTTACTGAACCTGCATAATCAAGAACAGATTCAAGTGTATCGCTTACACTGAAGGCTGTCGCATCTGTTGGAACACTTGTTTTCACGTTGTAAGTGAAAATTTGGTCACGATCAGCGAGGGTTTCCTCAGCTTTAGTATTCACATCTTTCTTGATTTCTGGTTCGTCTGGTGTTGGTGGCGTTACTGGGACTTCGTTCGAATCCTTGTGCACACCTGGTTTGTGTGGGAAGCTTGCGTCATAAGAAGCCTTATTCGGAATCTGTGTACGGCCGTCTTCCTTCACATATGCAGACAAGTTTGCGCCGGCTTTGATCTTGGCGTCGAACGTTAATTCAACTGCTTGACCGCCATTGGCTTTTACTTGTTCTTCTGTAAGCGACAAGGTAATGGTTTGTCCTTCTACCTTGATTTGACTTGCATCAAGAGCTTGACCATTCAATTTAGCACTTGAAGTTCCTGCGAATTCAAGAACGTCCACTAGGGTATCTGTGACTGAGAAGGCTGTCGCATCTTGAGCTACGCTTGTTTTCACGTTGTAAGTGAAGACTTCATCACGTTTCGCAAGTGTTGCTGATTCTTTGCCATTCACATCTTTCTTGATTTCTGGCTCGTCTGGTGTTGGTGGCGTTACTGGGACTTCGTTCGAATCCTTGTGCACACCTGGTTTGTGTGGGAAGCTTGCGTCATAAGAAGCCTTATTCGGAATCTGTGTACGGCCGTCTTCCTTCACATATGCAGACAAGTTCGCGCCCGCTTTAATCTTAGCAGTAAAGCTCAACTCCACAGCTTGACCGCCATTGGCTTTCACTTGGTCTTCTGTAAGCGTCAAGGTAATGGTTTGTCCTTCTACCTTGATTTGACTTGCATCAAGAGCTTGACCATTCAATTTAGCACTTGAAGTTCCTGCGAATTCAAGAACGTCCACTAGTGTATCCGTTACCGCGAAGGCTGTCGCATCTTGCGCTACTCTTGTTTTCACGTTGTATGTGAAGACTTCATCACGTTTCGCAAGTGTTGCAGATTCCTTGCCGTTCACATCTTTCTTGATCTCTGGCTCGTCTGGTGTTGGTGGCGTTACTGGGACTTCGTTCGAATCCTTGTGCACACCTGGTTTGTGTGGGAAGCTTGCGTCATAAGAAGCCTTATTCGGAATCTGTGTACGGCCGTCTTCCTTCACATATGCAGACAAGTTTGCGCCGGCTTTGATCTTGGCGTCGAACGTCAATTCAACTGCTTGACCGCCATTGGCTTTGACTTGTTCTTCTGTAAGTGTCAAGGTAATGGTTTGACCGTCTACCTTGATTTGGCTAGCCTCAAGCGCTTGACCATTCAATTTAGCACTTAAAGTTCCTGCGAATTCAAGAACGTCCACTAGGGTATCTGTGACTGAGAAGGCTGTCGCATCTTGCGCTACACTTGTTTTCACATTATAGGTGAAGACTTGGTCACGTTTGTCAAGAGTTTCAGCTTCTTTGCCGTTCACATCTTTCTTGATTTCTGGCACTTCTGGTGTTGGAGGCGTTACTGGGACTTCGTTCGAATCCTTG